>JALZVC010000298.1 GCA_023301205.1 Flavobacteriaceae bacterium | reverse complement strand
TATTTATTTGATAAAACAACTTCAAGAAGTATAGAAAAAAAATCAACTTACGGTACTGCAAATAAAAGTTCAAATTTAATTTTAGAAGACTTTATCCCTCAAGGAGTATTAGACCAAACTCTTGCTATAGAATCAACCCCATTTGATCTTATTGAAATAACAAATGCTACAGAAATAGTTTCTGTAGACTATACTAGAGAAAATGAAACTATTGCAGCACTAATGATTATTAAAACAGAAAACGGCGTCTACGAACACACAAAATACATTTGCGATCGTCTTGTTGGTGCAGAGTTAATCTCTGTATCAACTATTGAGTTAAATGGTGAGAATTTTATAAAATCTATCATTAAAAATGAGGATGGTAATATTGAATTTGTTCTAAGTCTTTCTGCAAAATTAGTAAATGAAGAAGCAAACTTCGCAATAGAAAGTCACTGGAATTTAGACATTTATGAACAAGAGGCTGAGTTTTATAATTTTCAAATCTGGTCAAATTCTTTAGATGACCTGTTAGCTTTAAGTACCGAAATATTAAATTTAATTGAAGTACAAAGACCAATAGACACCTATAACCTAAGTACTCCTCCTTCAGTTTTTGTAAAAAAAGGAAGTTACTCAAACGGGATGATTCAATTAGATATTGTAAACACTAACAATAGTCAAAGCGTCACAATTAATGGTGGTTTAAGAAAAACTGAAACTAGCGAAACAACCTATATAACAATAGCCAGAGCGTTACCAGAAGGTTTAATAAGCTCTCATACCATAGAAACAGGGCCACTATTTGATATTGGTTTTAGAATTCACAATGGTACTAATGACACACCAGATGATATATTTTTATCTGATGGGCCTTGGGGCTTAGATGATTTTGCTATGAGTACCCAAGTAAGTTCTTATGAAATAACACAAAACGAAAACCAAGATATAAACCATGAACTAGCAATAGAAAGAAATGTATCCCTTGTTGCAACAACTAGTGAGTATGTATCTGTATATCGCGCTTTCACACCTAAGTTTCAGAGTATAGACTTAAGTGATTATTCTACGCTAGAGTTTGATGCTTCTGGAACTGGAGAGATGCAAATCACCTTAGTTAAAGAAAGTATCTCTGTTTGGGAAAATCAATTTAGAACAACAGTTACATTATCAGAAAACAATGAACACTTCTATATCCCTCTTACAGCATTTATCGCTAATGAAAATCAAGCGATAGAAGCAACAGACATCACCACTTTAATATTTACGATGGTCTCTGAGAATGGTACAAATGTCACAAAAGAAATGGACATATTAAACATAGGTTTATCTAATATATTAAGTAATGAAGGGTTTGTAACAACAACCTCTAAGGTAAACATATCTCCTAACCCTATAAATGAATCATCAACATTACAGTTTTATACAGAAGAAGCAAACCCAGCAACGTTTGTAGTTTATAACATGATGGGCAAAGAAGTTTATAGCCAGTTGATTCAAGTTAAACAAGGTCTTAATAACGTGCCGCTTAAATGTACTAACTTACCATCTGGAGTTTATATTTATGAGTTAGAAGGTCAAAAAGGAACATATGCTCCTGGAAAATTTATTGTGAGATAGCTTATTAATAAGTTATAGTTCAATTTGCTATTTACTTAAAAGAAATTTAAAATAACCCTGAGCTTTATTTCAATTTCACAAAATGGTAAAATAGTTAGCAATTTATTATTAAATTAAACCTGCCATATCTTAAAGACTTGGCAGGTTTTTTGATTCAAAAAGAAAAACTACACCTATGAAACGTCTTTTATTTTTCGTACCATTACTGCTTATTTTTTCAAGCAGTTTGTCCGCTCAAAATGTGTTACAAGAGAAAATTAAAAACTCTGTTGCATTTAGACAAGCTGCTGAAAAATTAAAATTAGAACCCGGTTCTGTTCATGTGATAACAACTACTTTTATAATAGATAACACAGGTATTCTAGAAGACGTTACCGCACAAAGTGAATATCCCGAACTAGAAATAATTGCGCTTGATATTTTAAATAGTCTTCTGCCAGAACAAGCCCCAAAACACAAATCAACGCAGAAACAGAAGATTACATTACCAATGCAATTTCACGTAGAAACGGAGAAACACAAACAACAAAGACTAAGTAGAGAAAAACGAAGAAAAGGTTTAAAGAATTAAATTTTCGCAGTGAATTTAATGCTATGTTTTCTTAACATACTCAGTAATCAGCACAATCTGTATCCCATCTACTTTTCCTTCAATGAAGGTATCGTTTTCGTGATCTAAAGAAATACGACGTACCGCTGTTCCCTGCTTTGCCACCATACTACTTCCCTTCACTCTTAAGTCTTTAATAAGAACTACGTTATCACCCGCTTGCAAAATGACACCGTTAGCATCTCTGTGTACTAATGCATCCGCTTTGTCTTCCGCATCACCTTCTGCAGCAGCCCATTCTAATTGCTGATCATCCATATACATCATATCTATCAAATCTTGTGACCAACCAAGAGATTTTAAACGATGTAACATACGCCAAGCCATAACTTGCACTGGTGGTGCTGTGCTCCACATACTATCATTAAGACAACGCCAGTGATTTTCATCGCGCTCTTCTGCATCAAACTCAGACGAGCATTTTGTACACGCTAATATAGTAGTACCCTCTCCTTCAATATACTCTGGAGTTTTGGGCACTATATACATACCTAATTTTTCAGGCTCTGCTTGACTGCATAACTCACATTTCTCTTCAGCTCTTTTACGTACTTCTCTTTCGTAACTCATAATTTGTTATTTTCGCGAAGGCAGAAATCTTGTCCGCATCCACTAATTTATGTGACCTCAAATGTATCGACTTTGATTTTGTATTGCTACTTAAACACTAAATATCCATCCACAAATAATGAAATAAAAAGAGCGACTCATAAAATAGGAGTCGCTCTAACTTATAGTTCTAGATAAACAAGGATACTAAAACATCCTATTCTTACTGCTTATAACCTAATTTTCGTGTGGTCTTTTGCCCAATAAATTGCTGCAATTGACTGTCGTAAGAAGAAATAATTGTAGAAAATAAATCATCAAAATAAGAGGTGTAAGTTTCTGGCTTTTTAAATTGCACCTTAAACTCTTTATCCCCATAGGTATGTTTTAAAAAGAAACTATCTTCACCGTCCTTTCTAAAAAGAATTTGAACTAAGATTAATTCTTCTGGATAGGCTTCTGGAGCTTGACAAACGGTAATACCAAATCCAAAATGCCATAGACTCTCTGGCGTTAATGTTAAGGCCCCTAATAACGAACCATGAATTAAAGCAAAATCATTATCTTCTGCAATACGGTAGAGCGTAAATTGTCTATCTGGCACATCAAAATATACTTTTAGTTCTGCAACTACACTTAATGCAAATGCATGACACCTATTATTATATTCATTAAAATCGTGTTGGGCTTTATCGTATGCTGAACACAACATACTAAATTTTGAAGTTTCCATGTTCTTTAAGGATTAGTTTAAGATATATGTCGCTATAAAAATACACCCTTACA
>JALZVC010000297.1 GCA_023301205.1 Flavobacteriaceae bacterium | reverse complement strand
GAAATACGCTGTCTTCCTTCTAAACCTAGATTATCAGCAAGCTTTGTATTGAATTTTTTACGTACGTGTTTATTTATCGCATCACTAAAACATTTTTTTGAGTCCACATTATTTAGTTGACTTTCACATCCAGGGTAAACAGGTGCAATATCTATCACTGTAAATGGAACGTCCCCTTCAACTCCCTCAGCAGCTTGGGTTTCCGTGATAGTTATAATTGGAAGGGTATTTTCTTCTTTCTTGATTTTTTTAATCATTCTGTTTCTAGTACCATTTGAAAATTCAAATTCTGACATTTCATATCCTTCAGGAGTTGCCTCCGATGCTAAGTGTACACTATAAATAAGTTCATTGTTTTCTGTATCAATTTCCATCCAAGTAACATGAGTTTTAGAGTTCTTACTCATAAATTCTTTTTGCTTAGTTGATTGTTCACCGAATAGGTTTAAATCTCTTTTATCTTGATCCAGACTTAAACTAAAAGTTAAATGATCTAAATCTGAGACTTGATTTGCTTCTTCTACTGCAATTACGTCGAGCGTTTCTTCTTGGCAAGACGTATAAATTAACATTCCAGAAATAAATGGAATTAATAAGAGATACTTCAATTTTGAACTTCTGTTAGATTCTGATTTTTGTAACATAATAATTCGTTTTTTGATTAATGATTGATTGAAAAATGTATTGATGAATGAAATTGTTGTTGTGCCAAAAACTTGTGCTAACAATTTTTGATAATACTCGCTTTTATCGCCTTTTGCTACTGCGTGGTCTGCGGAAAACTCGTGTACTATCTTTATTTGTTTTTGATATACATAGACCATCGGGTTAAACCAAAACAAGATTTTTAACCCTTCAAAAAGCAATAAGTCTACCGTATGCGCTTGGTCAATATGTATTTTTTCGTGTGCAATAATGTGACTTCGTTCTTCTTCAAGTATAGCATCCCCTAAATACATAGTTTTTAAAAAAGTGAAGGCTTGATTAGATTGTGGAAGGACGCACAATTGATAATCCTGTATTAGTTTTAAAGTTCCTTTTTTTCTTAAACGAGTAATTTTATAAAGCTTGAATATAAAAAGAGTTATCGCAACACCCACACCAATGAAATACATAGTCATTAGTACAACCGACCAGTTTACCGCTGATGAAGTAATTGTAACAGGGGCTAATGTATCCATTATCGAGGCATTTTCAGAAGAAGATTCTCCTAACAAAACCGCAGGCAGTTGTACTCGCAATAGATCTGGAATGTGCTCATTAACCAAATCAAGCTTGATAAACGGAAGTGCAAAAGAAACTAATGCAGTCCCCAGAAGATAGATGCGATTGTAAGTGAAAAAAGTCTCATTTTTTAGCCACAACATATACACAGCTAAAAACAGTAGCTGAAAAACAATCACTTGAAGTAGATACGGTCCCATTATTTTTTCTCTTTATTAATTTCTTTTAAAACGGTCTCTAATTCCTGCACACTGATATCGTTTTTCTCAACAAAAAAAGAAACCATACTTTTAAAACTTCCTTTAAAATAACCATCTACTAGCTTATTAATAGATTGATTACTGTACTCCGTCTTTTTAATTATAGGGAAATAAATATGTCCCCTTCCCTCTTTACGATAGGCCACAAAATCTTTACTTTCTAGAATCCGTACAATAGTACTTACCGTATTGTTCGCTGGTTTTGGCTCGTCAAACTGCGCTACGAGTGTCGCTACATTTGCCTCCTTCAAATCCCAGAGGTATTGCATAATTTCTTCTTCTGCTTTAGTTAGTTGTTTCATTGTTGGCCGTTGGTCTTTTGTCTTTAGACGTTTGTGGTTTGGTGATTGTATTGCGCTTCGACTGCGCTCAGCGTGACATTATTATTACGTTTGCCTTAGTTAGCTTATTGCACTTCGACTGCGCTCCCTGTGACATCACTCTTTTTTCTTTGTTCTTTTCTCTTTTGCTCTTTTACTCTTTCTTCTTCCGTTACGCAAACTTATAACTAATTATTTAGTTGAACTAATATTTTAGTTAAATATTTAATTGTTGTAACATTTTTAACACACAGCACACTAACCCATTGTATGGATATCACCCTTATTATTATTGGATTTCTAGTAATGTTTTTGGGGATTGCAGGTGCAGTATTACCTGTAATACCTGGCACTCCTATAAGTTGGATTGGACTATTATTGCTTTACCTCACCTCTGTTGTTCCTTTCGACTGGTGGTTTTTGAGCATTACTTTTGTTATCGCAATTGGTATTTATATCCTTGATTATATTATCCCTGCAATAGGAACAAAGCGTTTTGGCGGAACAAAAGCGGGTGCTTGGGGAGCGATTATAGGGCTTTTTGTTGGTTTTTTAATTCCTATCCCTTTTGGCATTCTAATTGGTTCTTTTTTAGGAGCGTTTTTTGGAGAAATGATAATCAGTAATACAGCATTTGAGCCCGCATTAAAAGCAGCCTTTGGTTCATTTATTGGTTTTCTTGCTTCAACAGTATTAAAAGTTTTTGCTACCGTTACATTTTTAGGGATCTTTTGTTATAAAGTATCTATAAACTGGGATGCCATTAGCCCCCTTTTTCAAGCTTAATTAGGACAACCAAGTAGTCTTTTTTTCTATCGTGCTTAGTCTCATTCCTGGCGCTAATTCTTGATCATATTTGCCTAGATAAAAAAAACCTAAACAGCGTTCGCCGTTATTAAAATCAAAGAATTCATGCATCGTTTTAATTGTGGAAGGGCTACTCCAGTAGGCACCTATATTCATTTCGTGTGCAGTTAACCACATATTTTGCACCGCCATGGCAACCGCGGCAATTTCTTCCCATTCTGGAACGCTTTCTTTTGGGTCTCGCAGTATACAGATGGTGATTATGGCAGCACTTTGCTCCATTTTTAGGGCAATTTTCTTGTGTTTCAATTCAGAGAACTTAGGGCTATTCTCTTTGTATTTTACTGCTAAAAACTGTCCTAAACGTGTCTTAGCTGCACCTTGTAAAACCTTAAAACGCCAAGGTTCAGTTCGTCTATGCGTAGGTGCCCAATTAGCAGCTTCAAGTATCGTTTTTATTTCTGCTTCAAGAATAGGTTGATCATTATATTGGCTAGGAAATACAGATCTTCTAGAGGCGATTAAATCTTGGAGCGTTTTTTTCATAAGTTCAAATTTAATGAATTTTGAGATTTATTCTACTTAAGATTTTAATTTGAAACTAGGGTTTTTATTTTAATCTTGGACTTTTACCCCTTCCTACTTTCGGGTTGAAAGCTATTTAATTTTTAATCAATAGTCTGAAAGTCAACTTCCCCTGAAAAAGTGGATGGACCTGGATGGTTAACTTGTTTATTAATTGGGCTTGGGTGAAAGCAGTTCTGTAATAAGCGAGGAACAATAAGCATAAAAAAACCACTCCGGGACGGAGTGGTTTAAATTATTTACTTTTTACGGTATACCACATACTTATTCACTGTATACTGAAAACTGCTACTACCTACTACAATGTTCCACGTTTCTCTTGTTGTCTTTCAATAGCTTCGAATAACGCTTTAAAATTTCCGACGCCAAAAGATTGTGCACCTTTACGTTGTATCACCTCAATAAACATGGTAGGTCTATCTAAAATGTTGTTTGTAAATAATTGAAGTAGGTATCCTTCTTCGTCACGATCAATTAAAATACCGTGCTGGCGTAATACCTCTATATCCTCATCAATCTCTCCTACGCGTTCTAATACATCATCATAATAAGTGTCTGGCACATATAAAAACTCTACACCTCGATCACGCATAGCACTCACGGTAGCCACAATATCATCTGTAGCTAAGGCCATGTGCTGCACGCCTGCACCGCCATTAAAATCCAAATATTCTTCTATTTGAGATTTCTTTTTACCTTTTGCAGGTTCGTTAATAGGGAACTTAATACGCCCATTACCATTACTCATTACCTTAGACATTAATGCCGTGTAATCTGTAGCAATGTCGTCATCTGCAAAACTAATAATCTGAGCAAAGCCCATTGTTTTTGCATAAAACTCACACCATTTATTCATCTCTCCCCAACCAACATTACCTACAATATGGTCAATAAATTTTAAACCTACTGGTTCTGGGTTAAAGTGCGAATCCCATTTTACAAAACCTGGTAAAAATAATCCGTTATAATTCTCACGTTCTATAAACAAGTGAACAGTCTCGCCATAGGTATAAATTCCAGATTTAATAACCCACCCGTGCTCATCCTCTTCTCTTGTAGGCTCCATATAAGGTTTAGCACCTCTTTTTGTAGTTTCTTCAAACGACTTAGTAGCATCTGGCACCCATAAAGCAATTACTTTTGCAGCATCACCGTGCTCATTAATGTGACGATTAAGTTCGCCGCCCTCTGCTAAAGGCGTTGTCAACATTAATCTAATTTTGTCTTGCTTGATTACGTAAGACACTCTGTCTTTTAGTCCAGTCTCTAGACCGGCATACGCCTCGCTCTGAAAACCAAAAGCCGTTTTATAATAATGAGCCGCTTGCTTGGCATTACCCACTATTAATTCTACATAGTCCGTCCCTAATAAAGGAAGGAAATCTTCTGCTTCTTCAAATAGTTTTCTAAGTGAATACTCTGTGTTCTGTAAATCTTTTAAGTCTTTAATTTCTTTTGCCATAATGTGAGTTTTTAGGCGAATGATTCTAAAAGAATGGAATCATTTTCTTGCCGCAAATATCGGGATTTTTTTTTATTAATAGAAGGTCGATCCTTCGGTACATTTTAAGTTCTCCATAGCTTCGCACGGACAACTTAAAACCCTCAGAAACCTCTTATTGCTATTTTTGATTGTTGTTCTTGTATTTTTATTATGAATATTTATGTATTCGAAAAGAACAATTTTGATAGAGATAAGTCAGCTACGATTAACATTTAACGCTTAACTTTGTAACTCTTAATTAAATTTTTCCAATAAATTTCTATTATGTTAAAAGCAGTTTTATTTGATATGCCCTTCGATACAATTTTGGAGAAAAACCAAAATCACTCAGGATACTATTTTGTTAATCTTTCTAAATTGAGGATATGTTAAAAGCAGTTTTATTTGACATGGACGGGGTTATTGTAGATACAGAACCGTTACACAGGAAAGCATATTTTTTAATGTTTAGTGATATGAATATCGCTGTTTCTGAAACGCTCTACACAAGTTTTACAGGCCAGTCTACATTAAACATTTGTAAGAAGTTGGTAGACATGTTTAAACTTACTGAGGCTCCTGAAACATTAGTAGCCTGTAAACGAAAGCATTTTAAATACCTATTTGAAAATGACAGTTCGCTGCAATTATTAGATGGCGT
>JALZVC010000296.1 GCA_023301205.1 Flavobacteriaceae bacterium | reverse complement strand
AGCAGACAGATTAGTCAGTTAAGTGGTGGGCAACAACAGCGTGTTTTCTTAGCGAGAGCATTGGTGCAAAACGCATCTATCTATTTTATGGACGAGCCTTTTCAAGGGGTAGATGCCACTACCGAAATAGCAATTATTAATATTTTAAAAGAACTTAGAAAAGCAGGAAAAACAGTAGTCGTAGTGCACCACGATCTACAGACAGTACCAGAATATTTTGATTGGGTAACTTTTTTGAACGTAAAGAAAATAGCAACAGGACCTGTAAAGGATATTTTTAATGATGATAATTTGACAAAGACGTACGGGATTAATTATAAGGTAGCTGTTAATAAATAGTTGGTAGCGGGTAATTTTTAGGACGCTTCACTGGTAGTGAAGAGGTTTTATTCATTTGTAATGAAATAAGAACGTTGCGCTTGAAGTAAAATGGATGCTAGAATAACTTAAAATAAACATAATGGAAAATCCGAAATTCAATTTTGAAGAACTAAAAGTGTATCAAAAAGCGTTAGATTTTGTTGAACACGTTTATACTGAAACTAATAAGTTTCCTTCTGAAGAAAAATATGGACTTACTTCTCAGTATAGAAGTGCATCTGTGTCTATTCCTTTAAATATAGCCGAAGGGCACGGGAACAGCGATGCACAATTTAACCGTTATTTGCAGATAGCCTGGGGCTCGACTAAAGAATGTGTGGTTTGCTCTACGCTAGCGAGAAGATTAAAATACATAACTCAAGAAGAGGATATTCAGGTTAGAAAAAGATTATCAGAATTAGCAAAAATGACGACCTCATTACAGAAATATAAAAAATAAGAATAATTAATACACTACAAGCGAAGCGTCCTAAAAACTACTTCCTACCAACTAAAAAAAATGACAACAAATCTTCAAAAATATCTAAAGAAATAACCAACGACAAGAGACTAAAGACCAACGCCCAAAGACCACAAATGACTATTTCAGAATATTTCAATCTCCTTTTCACAGACTACACCTTGCGTACCATAACGTTGGGCACTGCGGTATTGGGTGCTATTTGCGGAATGTTAGGGAGTTTTGCGGTATTACGAAAGCAAAGTTTGCTTGGCGATGCCATATCACACGCAGCGCTACCAGGGATTGCAGTGGCATTTTTGATAACAGGAGCAAAGGATACAAATACATTATTATTGGGCGCGTTGGTTAGTGGATTAATTGGGACGTTTTGGATTAGAGGGATGACTAAGAAAACCCATCTAAAAAGTGATACCGCATTAGGATTAGTATTGAGTTTATTTTTTGGTTTTGGGATGTTGTTATTAACCTATATTCAAAAACAGCCTAATGCCAACCAGGCTGGATTAGACAAGTATTTATTTGGCCAAGCGGCTACTCTTGTTGAGAGTGATGTGTTGTTAATGTTAATTGTAACGGGACTTGCACTAGCAGTGATGTTATTGTTTTGGAAAGAATTTAAAATACTCCTCTTTGATGCAGACTACACAAAAACATTAGGCTTTAATACTAAATTTATAGATATCACTATCACTTTTTTTATAGTTCTCGCTATCGTTTTAGGATTGCAAACTGTAGGTGTTGTTTTAATGAGTGCAATGTTACTAGCTCCTGCAGCAGCAGCGCGACAATGGACAAATAGACTAAGTGTGATGGTTTTTCTAGCGGCTATTTTCGGAGCATTATCTGGAGTTTTTGGTACAGCGATCAGCGCTAGCCAGAACAACTTGTCAACGGGACCGGTGATTGTATTAGTAGCGAGTGTATTTGTGCTGTTTTCATTCATTTTCTCCCCGGGAAGAGGACTATTGTTCCGTCAAATACGTTTCCGAAGAAATCGAAGGGATCTCGAATTAAAAAAGACCTTGCAATTTATGTTTGGCATTGCAGAGACACACGAAGACATCTCGCATCCGCATGCAATCAAAATCTTAAATAACTTTCAAGGATTTACAAAGAGTACATTACGAGAATTAGAGGAAAAACAATGGATTACGCTAGATAAGCAACAGTGGGCCTTAACTGAGGAAGGCTTCGAGACTGCAAGAACAATGTTTGACAACAATGATATTGATGAGTAACCCACAGATAGAAATACAATTAATAGCAGCAGTAGTTGCAATAGCGTGTGCGATACCGGGTGTGTTTTTAGTACTCCGTAAAATGGCATTGATTAGTGATGCCATAAGTCATTCTATTTTACCTGGTATTGTACTGGGGTTCTTTATTACACAAGATTTAAATTCGCCATTATTAATTATTCTTGCTGCAATCACCGGTATTTTCACTGTGGTCTTGGTAGAGTGGATTCAAAAAACAGGATTAGTTAAAGAAGACACCGCTATTGGTTTAGTCTTCCCTGCTCTTTTTAGTATTGGGGTTATTTTGATTGCTAAGAATGCAAATGATGTTCATCTTGATGTAGACGCGGTTTTATTAGGAGAGCTCGCCTTTGCTCCTTTTGACCGTTTAATGATGAGTGGTATGGATCTGGGGCCAAAATCTTTATGGGTAATGGGTGTAATTTTGATCATAACCATCACGCTCTTATTACTGTTTTTTAAAGAACTAAAAGTGAGTACTTTTGATGTTGGGCTCTCTTCTGCACTTGGTTTTTCTCCTGCTATTTTACATTACGGTTTAATGTCTGTTTCTTCGATTACCGTGGTAGGTGCTTTTGAGGCCGTGGGAGCTATTCTCGTTGTCGCTTTAATGATTGCGCCGGCTGCTACATCCTATTTGCTAACTTCAGATTTAAAAAAGATGCTGGTGCTTTCGGTGTTGTTTGGTGTGTTTTCTGCCATTTCTGGATATTGGTTGGCGCACTGGTTAGACGCATCTATTGCAGGATCAATCTCTACCATGCTCGGAATTGTATTTTTAATCGTGTACTTATTCGCTCCCAATAAAGGGCTAATCGCGGTGATGTATCGTCAAAAACAGCAACGAATAGAAGTATCTTTACTTACGTTTTTATTACATTTAAATAATCACAACGAAGTTGAAGAACGCCATATTAATCATTTGCAAGAGCACATAAATTGGCAGAAAATTCGCGCTAAAACGGTGGTAGATTTAGCAGAAAAGAACAACTTAATTGTAATTGATAATAAAGTGGTGTCACTCACAGAAAAAGGGAATAACTTTACAAATATTGCTCTAGAATACATTATCACTAACAAAGATGAAAAGATCGAGCATTTAAAAGACGACTTCTTTTTGTTTAGAGGTTAGATTTGGCATCATTATTTCATATATCTTTAAAACCGAAATTTTATACAGATGAAACCTTTACTTTTTATTCTTACAGTATTATTAACGATTCCATTAATGGCGCAAGAAGATAAACCAATAGAAGTACCGCAGATTGTGGTTAAAATTGGTTTAAATAAAACGGTTGATATTGATGGTTTAGCGATTACATTTCTCGAAGTCCTAGAGGACTCTAGATGTCCTAAAAACGTGGATTGTGCCTGGGCAGGACAGGCTAAAGTACTAGTTCGCATTATTGGCACCAATGGTGATACTGTAGAAGAAACAATTACATTTAAAAACGGAGCGGCAGTACTTGCATCGCTTTTTAATAAAGAGCTACATTTTTTGCGATTAAGCCCGTATCCAGACGCTAACATCTCTAAAGAGGATAGCGCACCTTATGCTTTGCTAACAAGAGTGGTGTCTCAATAATTAATGGCAACCACAATCGTCTTTACCACATTTTGTGTTACCTCCGTCAAGTGTTCCTAGAGTGCGCTTTTTCTTTTGTAACATCGACTTAAATACAAAGGTATAAAGGATGTAACTTACTGCAGCAATAAAGGTAGTAATGACTAATACAAGTTGAATGTCCATTTTTAAGAATTATTAATTTCAATGATAACTTCTACCATAGTGCCTTCTTCTATTTTTGGCGATAGGATATGGTAGGTAATATTGGGTGCTTCTGTTGTTGCGTTTTGGTTAAAGGTAACGTTTAATGTATTACTATTTGTTGCGCAATCATTTGTGTAATCATAGCTAATCGATGAATTTCCGTTTGCTAATGATTGCTTCCCAATAATCAAAGTGAAATTTTCAAAGTCTATCTCTGGCGCACAAGGACCAGAAGTTTGCCCCTCAAAGTCAGCTTGGGTATTGATAAGCGTAAACGTATCTTGAAGGTTTATTTCTAATAAATTTTCAGTGTTTTCACAATCAAATGCAGACTCTAGATTTGTAAAATTAATATCACTAACAAAACAGCCAGGGTCATCACTACTACCACAAGAGGTTAAAACCATTGCAGACAGGATTAATATGTACGGAAGCTTTGTAAGCATTAGTTTTTAAGATTAGATAGTAACGTTAATCGTTATTTTATAGTTAGGTATGGAGTCTTATTTTTACTAAATTCCTTTCAAGTCCGATTTCAATAAAGAAAGATACAGTTTTTTTAAACTCCCCTGTTTCAGTTCATTTCTACTTTAAAAATTGATACGCTGCGAGTGCTACCACATAGGCAATTGCCGTCATTACACTAAACTGCCACAAAGGCCATTTCCAGCCATTGGTTTCTCTTTTTACAATAGCTATGGTACTCATACATTGCATGGCAAAAGCATAAAATAGTAAGAGCGACACGCCACTTGCAAAATTATATAAAGGTGTTCCTGAAATAGGATTTATCTCGGCAGCCATTCTATTTTTAATGGTTTCTTCTTTTTCACTCCCTACGCTATAAATCGTGGCCAGTGTTCCTACAAACACCTCACGAGCCGCAAAACTACTAATAATTGCGATTCCTATTTTCCAGTCATAACCTAATGGTGCCACCATTGGCTCAATTCCTTTACCTAGAATACCTATATAACTATGTTCTAATTTAAAGGATGCTATTTTTGTGTTTAATTCTTCTGGTGTAAGTGTTTCTGAAATATTCTGTTGTACAACTATAGTTTGTGCATTATTAAAATCGCCAGGACCATAGGAGGCTAAAACCCATAAAATAATTGAAATTGCTAAGATAATTTTACCAGCACCAAGCACAAATGACTTTGTTTTCTCGATCACAGTAATAGCTACATTTTTAAACAAAGGGAGTTTGTAATTTGGCATTTCGACCACAAAAAATGTTTTGGTTTTTATCTTTAAAAACCGGTCTAAAAGCCAGGCAGAAAAGATAGCCGTACCAAATCCAAGAGCATACATAAACAGCAATGTAAACCCTTGCAAGGTAAAAATACCAAGAACACGCTGTTCTGGTACTACTAATGAAATGATGATGAGATATACAGGCAAACGAGCGGCGCAGGTGGTAAAAGGCGTTACTAAAATGGTGATTAATCGTTCTTTCCAGTTTTCTATATTACGTGTAGCCATTATTGCCGGTATCGCACAGGCAGTACCAGATATTAAAGGCACGACACTTTTACCACTTAGCCCAAAACGGCGCATAACACGATCCATTAGAAAGACCACCCGACTCATATACCCGCTTTCTTCTAAGATAGAAATGAATAGAAACAGAAAAGCAATTTGTGGAATAAAAATAACGATCCCTCCCAGCCCAGGAATAATTCCTTCGGCGATAAGGTTTGTAAAATCTCCAGCAGGTAATGCGCCTTTAACCCATTCACTAAAAGAGGCAAAACTACTATCAATCCAGTCCATTGGGTAAGTACTCCAGTCAAAAATAGCCTGAAAAATGAGTAATAAAATTCCGAAGAAAATTACATAACCCCAAATAGGATGTATTAAGACTCTGTCAAGACTGCTTCTTAAATCTTTTGCATTTGCTTTATCAATATGAAGAGTTTCTTTTAAAACGTCATTAATAAATTGGTAACGCGCAATGGTTTCTTTTTGCTGAAGGCGTTTAAGATTACTTTCAGATTCTGTTTTAAAACTCGCGACTCCCTTTAATTCTTGCCGGTCTAATTTTCCGAAGTTTACATCTTGGGTAATAACCAACCACAATTTATATAAATCCTGTGTTGGAAACGTTTTGCGCAATCTATTAAAATACTCTGGCGCAATAATAGAGGCGCTCATACAAGGTTTTGTATTAAGACTATTATAGTTTGTAATAAGCACTTTAAGGTTATCAAAACCTATATTTTTTCGAGAACTAATTAAGGCAATCTTTGTTTCCAGTCTTTGTTCTAGTTGCTCAATATCAATCGATATTGCCTTGCGTTTCATCCTATCTGCCATATTAATAGCAAGGATGGTAGGGATGCCTAAATCTTTTATCTGAGTAAAAAGAAGGAGGTTCCTTTTTAGATTTTCTACATCTGCTACCACAACGGCAACATCTGGATAATCTTTATCATTTTTATTAAGTAATAACTCGATAACAACATTCTCATCCAGTGATGAAGCATTTAAGCTGTAGGTGCCTGGAAGATCTATAACGTGGGCTTTGATATTACGTCCTAGTTTGCAAATTCCTTGCTTTTTCTCTACCGTGATGCCAGGATAATTACCTACTTGTTGGTTAAGTCCTGTAAGTCTGTTGAATACAGATGTTTTACCCGTGTTTGGGTTTCCTATTAAAGCAACATTAAGCTGTTTTGCCATATTTAGACTTCGCTCATTGCCAGCAAAGTGATTTTATATTTTTAGAATCTCTCGATACTTACTTGTTCTTTGTTATTCAATAAGTTCTATCTCAATCTGCTCCGCTGTTTCTTTTCTAATGGCAAGATGACTTCCATTAATAGTAAGGTACAAAGGATCTTGAAATGGAGCAATTTGTACTAATGCCACTTCATTGCCCGGAAGGCACCCCATCTCTAATAATTTTAGAGGTACTACATCAACAGAAAACTCTTTAATTATAGCGCGCTGTCCTTTTTTTAATGAAGCAATTGTAGGCATTTGTTATTTAGATTGATTTTAAACAAGACAAAAGTAGGTGTTTTGTTCTTGGTGTGCAATGGTTTTAACGGGGAACTTCTAGACTTTAACGTTCTACTAAATTACTTATAAATTCACTATTTTTACAGGCACTAGGATTTATGTCAAAATATTTTGGAATATTTCCAAGTTGTTGTACTTTAGCCGTATATTAAAACACTAAAATTTCAAAAATAATGAGTAAGGATAGCGAAAAAGATGCGAAATTAAAAGCATTAAAATTAACTTTAGACAAGCTTGATAAGACCTACGGTAAGGGAACTGTGATGAAAATGGGTGACCGCAAGGTGGTTGATGTAGAAGTAATTTCTTCTGGATCTTTGGGATTAGATGTTGCTTTAGGAGTTGGAGGATATCCAAGAGGAAGAGTGGTTGAAATTTACGGGCCTGAATCTTCTGGTAAGACTACATTAACATTACACGCTATTGCCGAAGCACAAAAAAAGGGAGGTATCGCAGCCTTTATTGATGCGGAGCACGCCTTTGATAGATATTATGCAGAAAGCTTAGGGGTAGATATAGAGAACTTAATTATTTCGCAGCCAGATAATGGTGAGCAGGCATTAGAGATTGCAGATAACCTAATCCGCTCTGGTGCTATTGATATTGTAGTAATAGATTCTGTAGCCGCATTAACACCTAAAAGTGAAATAGAAGGTGAGATGGGTGATAGTAAAATGGGACTGCATGCACGATTAATGTCTCAAGCCTTAAGAAAACTAACGGGATCAATAAGTAAGACTAATTGTACTGTAATTTTTATTAATCAATTACGTGAAAAGATTGGGGTAATGTTTGGTAATCCAGAAACAACTACAGGTGGTAATGCATTAAAGTTTTATGCCTCTGTACGTCTTGATATACGTCGTTCTACACAAATTAAAGATACAGACAGTAATGTGTTGGGTAACAAAACCCGTGTTAAAGTGGTAAAGAACAAAGTAGCGCCACCATTTAAATTAGCAGAGTTTGATATTATGTATGGTAAGGGAATCTCTAAAGTAGGTGAGATTATTGATCTAGGTGTAAATTTTGAAATAGTTAAAAAAGCCGGATCTTGGTTTAGCTATGATGAAACCAAGCTAGGACAAGGACGCGATGCGGTAAAAGCACTACTTTTAGACAACCCAGAATTAATGGAAGAGTTAGAAGGTAAAATAAAAGAGGCAATTAAAGCGTTACAAGAATAATAAAGAATACTGAAAATTTGACTATCAATGATTTGTGTTTGTATTGAACAAAACTTCAATACATCACGTTTCTGAAATTATACGCGCTCGTTAATAGTTTCATAAAAAATTAATCGAGACGCAACCATCTTTAAAATCAGGTATCTATTGTATGTAGAAACCTGATTTTGTTATGATTAATCGGTACCTTTATTCTAAGTACTACAGAACACTAACCAAAAGAAGGAGTCTACACGTTGACAGAAGAGCAGCTCATCATACAATGTAAGAAGCAAGATGCGCAAGCGCAAGGAGCACTGTATCAGAAATATTCTGGAGTGTTATTTGCCATTTG
>JALZVC010000295.1 GCA_023301205.1 Flavobacteriaceae bacterium | reverse complement strand
GACAATGATCTAGATGTAAGAGTATATAGTGAAGCATCTCCCGGACCAGCATTTAAATCTGTATCTCCTACTTTAGAAGATGTGTATTTTACCACATTAAACCAGAATAAACCTGAAACTGTCTCTTAATTATGTTTAGCACCATCTATCTACACGAGCTGAAAACGTGGTTTAAGAAACCGCTTTTTCACATTTTTGCCGGCATAATGTTCTTATTAGGCGTACTTGTAATGGCAATTGGACTAGGAGTTTTTAGCAGTAATAATGTTACGGTTACAAGTAATATTAACCTAAACAGTCCATTGGCGATTACTGGAATATTATCACAATTAGCCCTGCTTGCATATCTATTAATACCTTCCATAACAGGCGGGACTATTCATCGGGATTTTAAGAACAATATGCACAATGTGCTGTATTCTTATCCGCTCACTAAGGCAAACTATCTAATGGCTAAATTTTCGGCAGCCATTACTGTTAATTTATGTATCACAATAGCAACAATTTTAGGTTTACTGTTAGGCTCTTTTCTACCTGGAGCAAATGAATCGCTTCTTGGCCCCTTTATTCTATGGAATTATCTACAGCCATTTGTCTTTATCATTTTTCCTAATATCATCTTTTATAGTGCTATAGTCTTTGCAATCGTTGTGTTTACACGGAATATGAATATTGGTTTTATGACCGTACTTACACTTATTATCATTCAACTTATGCTTACAACAATGGCAGGAAGTGCAGATGATAAATTTCTATATTCATTATTTGATCCAATTGCAGATGTTGCCCTTTCTGATGCTACAGAATACTGGACACCTATAGAATTAAATGAGCGTTCCATACCAATGTCTGGAGTGCTGTTATACAATCGATTATTATGGGGGGCGATATCTTTCTTAATGCTTTTTGTTATCATCATTCGATTTAATTTTTCGCAACACGCATCAAGCATACGTCTTTTCAAGAAAAAAGCCGTTAGCGCTGTAAAGAAAAACTTTAGCAGCATTGAACGTATTGAAATGCCTGAGGTATCCTCAGATTTTTCTTTTACAGGGCAGTTAAAAACGCTTTGGCATTTAGTGAAAAGTGACACCAAATATATCATTACAGGTTGGCCATTTATTATTATTACTTTTCTAGCAATCGTACTTACATTTGTAATGATGAGTTTCTCAGAACTTATTTTTAACACATCCATTTTACCCAAAACATGGACCATGTTAGGAGTACCGTCTACCTATATGTTGTTATTTTCTTTCTTATTGATTCATTTGTATTCTGGATTTTTAATGGATCGTTCTAGAGCAGCACATCTTAATCAAATTGTAGATGTAACACCAACAAAAGATTGGGTATTCTTAACATCAAAAGGAGTTTCGTTATTACTTATGACAGGCTTCTTACAACTTGTATTAATTTTATGTGGTATTGCTTTTCAAACCACTAAAGGTTTTTATGACTATCAAATCGATTTATATGTGTTTCAAGCTTTTTTAATCAATGTATGGAACTTTGTCCCATGGATATTGATGGCATTGTTAGTGCACACACTTATTAAAAATAAATGGGTTGGACTTGTCGTGTTATTGATTTTAGCAATTGGTATTCCATTATTACAAAATGCAATAGGAATCGACCAGTCTATTTACCAATTTAATTCTGGAGGAAGTCCTAGTGCGTCAGATTTTAATGGGTACGGCGATGCCTTGCCTCGCTTTTACATCTTTCGCGGTTATTGGATTGCGTTTGGAGTAATACTCTTAATGGTAGCAGTATTATTCTACAGACGCGGTATGGCAACAAATGTAAAGGGACGACTCGCTTTTGCTAAACAGCGATTATCAAAGCCTATTATAACTATAGCTACTACGTCTCTCGTTGTGTTTCTTGGTATTGGGAGTTACTCTTGGTATATCAATAATGTAGAAAACGATAATTTCACTGGAAAGGAAATAGAAGAAATGAGAGTTCAAGCTGAAAAGGATTTAGGACAATATGCAGGCATACCTCAACCAAGACTTGTGGCTGTAAACACCTTTATGGATATGTATCCTAAAACGAGAGACTTTAAAGCTGGAGCAACTTTTATCATGGTTAACAAAGATAGTGTAGCTATTGACACCTTGCACGTAAATCTAACTGATTACCCTACAGAAATCACTTTAGATCGTGAAGCAGAAGTTGTTTATGACAATGAAGAGTATGATTACAAGATGTACGCTTTTAAAAAATCGATGCAGCCTGGAGATACCTTAGTTTTTACATTTACTATACATAATGAAGAAAGCATGTTTCTAGATGATAAAAGTCCTATTAATGAAAATGGAACATTTGTAAATTATGGTATGTTCCCGTCTATAGGATATAATGATGGTTTTGAACTTAGAAACACAGAAGTGCGTGAGAAATATGGACTAGTACAAAAAGACCGTCTTCCAAATCCAGATACCCCTGGAGCAAGAGATCGAAGTTATATAGGTGGTTATAGTGATTGGATAGATTTTGAAGCCACATTGAGTACTTCATTAGACCA
>JALZVC010000294.1 GCA_023301205.1 Flavobacteriaceae bacterium | reverse complement strand
TTTAAAAGATGTTGTTTTACGTATTGATGGCAACAACGCGCCTTATGTATTGACAAAGCCTTTTCATAGTTCGCAAAAAGTAATATCTGCCCTAGACAATAGAGGCGTGACTATTTCTTTACGGGTGCATATTAATTTTGAATTTGAACGTCTCATTTTAGGATTTGGAGATAGTATAGAAGTGCTTGCGCCAAGGCAATTAAGATCTAGAATTAAAAAGAAATTGCGGTTAGGATTTGAGAAGTATACTAAAAATGAACTCACAAAAAAAGACGTTACAATTAAGTAACGTCTTTTTATTATTTCTATTCTTTTTATAAGGCCTAGTTGTAAATAGATTCTTTCCCAAAATGTTTTGCTAAAGTATAGTAAACAACGGCTCTATACTTATTTCTATTAGATTTACCATATTGCTCCATTACAGATGCAATACCTTCATCTAGTTTGGGGCTGTCTGAAAGACCCAATTTTTTAATTAAAAAATTGTTTTTTACAGTATCTAATTCTGATTGATCGCTTCCTGAAACAGTAGAGGCATCAGCATTATAGATAGATGGGCCACAACCAATAGTCACCTTAGTTAATAAATCCATATCTGGAGTTTGTCCAATTTTGTCTTTAATGTCTGCAGCATACTTAGTAATTAATTCGTCTCTTTTACTCATAATAATGATGTTTTAATTAATTTATGTTGTATCAAATATAACGTAATTATAACAAATAAGTATTGAGCATTTGTAAATAAGTCGTCTTAGCATCTGAATAAAAAGCACTCTCACATCGCTGTAAAGGCTATTTAAATCGATTTTCTTGGTTCCCATCCACAAGTGCAGCGTAAACTTCTCACTATTAAATTTTTAGTATAACCCATAAAAAAAGACGCTACAGTTAAGTAACGTCTTTTTTGTTTGTCCCTATTCACTAGAGTTACGCTTATTGCGAAGCCTAGGTTCGAACTAAATTTCGGCTATTATTTCTTAGTAAACTTTTTAACTAATGTTTCATTGTTCACAGTTTCAATCTGCAAGAAGTATACTCCAGGCGATAATGCTACTACATCAACGGTATTATTTAGTACAGGAACTTGCGTTGCTTTTCCAGTAATATCTAGAATTGTTGCAGTGCCTTTTAATGTATAATTAGGGATGCTAATGTTTAGGCTGTTTTCTGCAGGAACGGGAAATATAGAAAAATCAATATTATTTTGGATATCTTCTATTCCTAGAACAAAAGCACCTTCTTGTACAAATAGGGTTTGATTAGACGTTACGTTCTCAATAGTATCTAATGTCCCGGATGGCCATTCAATTGTTAAAAGATCAATAGTTGTTGCAGCTCCTAGTCCAAAATGAGGATTTAAACTATGCATATCATCAAATCCTTCACCGCTTCGCACATTACGCACTTGAGTGCCAAAATCTCCTTGTATAGTTATTATTGCGCCTATCCCATTGATATTACTTTCTACACCTTCCAGATTAAGTTTAAACCAATTGTTATCATTTCCATCATTTATTCTAACAACACCGTTGCTAAAAATATCTAAAAACCCATCATTATTAAGGTCTCCTACTGCACCACCACCTTGTATTTGAGAAGAATTTGCAGTAAACGTCATATCGCCATTATTTAATAGCAGTTCTGTGTTAAATTGAGAATAAATATCTAAAAAACCATCGTTGTTAAAATCAAAAGTAACGATGTCTATAGCGCCATCTAGATTTTCAAATAATGTCCCTCCAGTAATATCATCAAAAGTACCATCACCGTTATTAATCATAAATCTGGTTCCAATCTCATTAACGTGTTGATCTGCAATTACAAGATCCATATCTCCATCATTATCAAAATCACCCACGGCACTAGACCAAGATTGTGTATTTGTATCAAGACCAGCTTCTGCTGCAACTTCAGTAAAAGTTCCATTTCCATTATTACGATGCAATTGATTCCTTCTATTAGGGTCTGCAGTGTTATTAGATCCTACTACACATTTAGATATGTAAAGGTCTGTATCTCCGTCATTATCATAATCAAACCATAAAGACCCATAGTTATTCCCCGTAGCTGTATCTCCAAGACCTCCTTGAATTTCATCTAAAAACCCACCATTTCCATCATTAAGGAAATATACATTTGGATCTACATCGTGACAAACAAAAGCATCTAAGTGTCCATCATTGTTAATATCGACAAAATTAGTGCGTTGTGAGAAAATAAACATTTCGCTTTCATTATCTAGTGTAAAATTAGAACCATCACTGTTCGCTTTTAAAAAGCTAACACCACTACCTCCTCCAAACATAATATCATTAATCCCATTAGCATCATAATCTCCAGCGCAAACAGACCAATTCGGGTTATTTGCTGCAGAAACCGGAATATTGACTAAATCAAAGCCTGTAGCTGTTTGATATTGTATTTGCAAATTAGAACTAGAAGGGGTAAGTAAATCATCTAGATAATCCCCATTTAAATCAACAACCCCAATATTCCCATTACCTCCAGATACACTTTGCGAAGTAAAAGTCACATCCTGAGCATAGACTGAAGATAGACTCAAGAAAATTAAAAAAGAATAAATTATTTTCATAGTAGAATTTTTTGTTTGGCTAAAAGTAAAGTTTTTTGTCTAAAAATGAGCCTAATTAAACAAAAAACCAATATTCAACCTTTATAGTCAACAAGTTGTGCCGTATGCTTGTACTATCTTTTAATCGGCCAAGCAGCGTAGACAGGTACGGTTTTATTTAGGCTTACTACAATTTTTGCATAATTCTAAAATCCCACAAATTTTGACTTGATCCGATAAACTTCTCACCCTTTTTAAATTAAGTAACATCCATAAAAAAAGCCCTCACATTGCTGTGAAGGCTTCAATTTCGCTCCTCTTCTTGGGCTCGAACCAAGGACCCTCTGATTAACAGTCAGATGCTCTAACCAACTGAGCTAAAGAGGAATTTCATATAGAAAAATAAAGGCTATTGCCTTTAGCGGATGCAAATATAATTTAATTTTAATCTGTCGCAAATAGTTTAAACAAAATTTTACTTAAATAATGCCCTAAAAATATCATTCCCGTTTGCAAACAATACCAAAGCGATCAATAAAAAGAACCCAACGATCTGTGCATACTCTAAAAACTTGTCGCCAGGCTTGCGTCCAGTTACCATTTCATATAATAAAAACATAACGTGGCCACCATCCAAAGCAGGGATAGGTAGTAAATTAAGCACACCTAACATAATAGATAAAATCGCCGTGATTCTCCAAAAATTCTCCCAGTCCCACGTATTAGGGAAGATGTTATAAATGGCATAAAAACCACCCACTCCTTTATACGCACCCGTACTAGGCGTAAAAATCTTCTTTAACTGCGCAAAATATCCTGTAAATTGGTCTGCAAACTTCGTGCTACCATAAGGAATCGCTTCGCCAAGCGTAAATTCTTTTCGCACCAGACTATAATACCCATCTGGTAAATCTTTTATATCTTCATATTTGTTATATTGCCCTATAACTATTCTACCCTCATCTGTAGTTTTTAGTGTAGAATTTATAGTTTTCCCATCACGAAAAAGGGTTACGGCAATTTCTTGGTCTTTGTATTTCTTTAAAGCGGGGAGTAACTGATCAAAATACTTTGTTTCTTCACCGTTTACACTGGTGATAATATCGTCCTTCTTTAGGTCTCTATCAAAATTAGGTGACTCTTCTGGGATTACTGCTACTTTAAAAGGAACACGTAAATCAAATAGACTACGGTCATCACTTTCTGTCAATTGTCCTAAAAAGTCTTCGGGTAATACCACCTCGCGCTCTAAACCATCGCGCGACACTGTAAGTGTATTTGCAGTGATTAATGCACTACGTACATCAGCATAATCGGTATATTGCTCTCCATCAATGGCAACAAGATCATCACCGGTTTTAATATCAAGTTCTTGTAAAATAGGACTTGTAATCCAGTACCCATCATCAATACTACTAGTGTCTACCGTAATCACACCATAAAAAGCAGAAGCAAAAATGTAGATTAACCAAGCTACAATAAAGTTAACAACGACCCCACCAAGCATAATGATTAAGCGTTGCCAAGCTGGTTTTGACCGAAACTCCCATTCTTTTGGTTCTTCTGCCATCGCCTCGGTATCCATGCTCTCATCGATCATACCAGAGATTTTTACATAACCTCCTAAAGGTAGCCAACCTATACCGTAAACAGTCTCTCCTATTTTTTTCTGAAATAACGAAAACTTGACATCAAAGAATA
>JALZVC010000293.1 GCA_023301205.1 Flavobacteriaceae bacterium | reverse complement strand
ACGTTTTCTATAAGCCAAGCAGGTCCGTTTGCATATGGGTTTCGCTGCGCAATAGGGCCCTGATTGTCGTTTTGGGAAATGATGTATTTTACATTCATCATATTGAGAACCCCTATGTCTCCTTGACTTATATAAAACTCATTAAGATCTTGCATTCTTCTATTCTTAGCCGCGTGATATCCACCAAGTGAGTTGTGATAATAACTGGCAGCTGCACTATTAAATGGGTTTGTTGTAGCGTCTATAACACGATAGTATCCATCATCTTTAGCAATCTGCAAATTAGCGCCATTTTCTGGAAAAGGTTTTTCCATAACTCGTGCTTTTACAAAATCCTCATTATTTACATACCTTCTATCAACCCCTACAAGATCTACAACTATTAAAATGGCAAGGATTGCGATTAGCGGTATTTCTTTAAGCTTGTTTTTGAGGTATAAAAATAATGCTCCTGCCGCTAGCGCTATAAAAACTAAAGTTCTAATAGCGTCTGCTGTAAAAATTGCAGCTCTATCTTCACGCATTGCATCTACAAATGTGAAGGGTAGCTTATAATAAGAAGCAAGATCCCCATCAATAGGGCTTTCAAACCCAAATAATGAATTTTTAAATAGAATGAATATAACGGTAAGTCCGCCCACAATACCTGTAGCATAGTAAAATGCTTTTTTCTTTTCTTCTGCCTTTACAAAATCATTGAGTAATTGATGTAAACCAACAACCGCAAGTATAGGTAACACTAACTCAATAATGACTTGAATGGAAGAAACTGCCCTAAATTTATTGTATTGCGGTACGTATTCAATAAAAAACTCGGTCAAAAATGAGAAGTTACGTCCCCAAGATAAAAAGAGACTTAATAAAAATGCCGAAACCACCCACCACTTAAGGCGACCACGAACTAAAAAGAGTGCTAGCACTGCTAGAAATATAACTACTGCTCCTATATAAGCTGGTGCGGCAACGATACGTTGATCTCCCCAATAGACAGGTACTTGTTGTAAGATAGATATTAATTCTTCTTGCGATTTCCCTGTTCGTAATAAGGCATCTACTGTGGCAGACTCTTCTGGTAAAGCCTCTCCAGAACCACCTCCCATAAACCTTGGGATAAAAAGGTTTAAACTTTCTAATTTTCCGTAGCTGTATTCTGTGATATAGTCATAATCTAGGCCTTCTTTTGCTTCTTTAGGGCTACCATCTGCATTAATTGTTAGATCTGTATCACCTCTAGTAGAAGTATCTGCATATTCTTTTGTTGCCAAAATATTAGTGGCATTTAACCCTATAGCTAAAAGTACGGCAAGAACCATTACACTAATTGCTTTACCAAAATGAGGCAGCATTTTTTTGCGAAACGCATCGATTAAATAAGCGATACCAATGCAAAGCACTAACAGACCAAGATAATAGGTCATTTGAAAATGATTAGTTACTAACTCTAAAGCCATCGCGACCGTAGTTAATAAAAAGCCCCAGACATATTTACCTCTAAAAGTGAGTAAGATTCCGCTTAGTACTAGCGGCATATATGCAATCGCATGTGCTTTAGAATTATGTCCTACCCCTAGTATAATGATAAGATAGGTAGAAAAACCAAACGCTAATGCCCCTACAAAAGCAAGTTTATAGTCTAATTTTAAGACAAGTAGTAAAATATAAATACCAATAAAATAAAGGAAAAGATAATCTGCTGGTCTAGGTAAAAAACGTAAGGTAAGGTCTAATTTTTTTATGTAGTTGTGCGGATACTTTACCCCTAGTTGATATGTAGGCATACCACCAAAAGCAGCATCTGTCCAATAAATTTCTTTACCCTCTGCTCTATAATCCTTAAGTTGTTTTGCCATCCCTTGGTACTGCGCAATATCACTTTGGAAAATAACTTTGTTTTGCAATACTGGGCTAAAATAAGCCAATGCAGCAATTACAAAAAGAACAATAACAACAAGATGTGGAGTAAACTTTTTTAGTTGAAAAGACATAAAAAGGGCGTGTTTTTAAGAAGCCGAAAAATAACAAAAATATGTAAGGATATTGCCGTGCACGTAAGATTTATAAAACTCAATTTAAACCCTTATTCTTTTATTTCTTCAAAATCTATATATTCACCAACAGAATTGTTTGTGTTTTTTGTCTTTGTTGTTGGTCGTTCTATAACTACTTCGCCTTCTTTCTTTTGAGATGGATTTTTAGTTTGTGCGTTTTCAAAAGGGTTTTGACCGAATGATTGCGCAAATTTTTCGCCAGCTTTTTTTGTCAAATACTTGACTATGTAGGGCCAAACCAACTTTAGTATAAACTTTAAGCCAAAGTATACTAAGAGTATTATTAAAACGGTTTTAAGGAATTCCATGTCGTTTTTTCTAATTAACAAAATTACAGTTTGTCATTTAAAAAAGACCATTACACACTATTAAATAAATGATAAATCTTATATCTTTGACTAAATTGATGTATCCCATGAATCAACGTTTTTTAATACTCTTATTTCTTACTCTAGGAACTTCATTTTCTGTTTTTGCACAGTATACAGATGAACTAAACTCAAATCGCCCCGGAAGTTCGCAGGGCGCTTTTGCTGTTGGTACTAACGT
>JALZVC010000292.1 GCA_023301205.1 Flavobacteriaceae bacterium | reverse complement strand
ATATCTGTTGCAGCAAACTCAGATTGGTCTAAAATTCTATTTACATTCACTCCAGGGTTACCACCAAGGCGGTTAGTACCTTGCCATAACTGCTCATATTGCAATACATCTCGAGGTGGTGTACCCACGATAAATAGAAATTCTAAATCTAATTCTTCTTGAAATTGTCCGCCAAGCGTAATTAGTATTCTTTTATCATCATTTAAAATCGTGACATAATCTGTCATATCAAAATACCAAGAAACACCATCCACACCAAAATCGACACCTATGCCAAAAGGCGTTACAAAAGATAAAATTTCATTAAAAAATGGAAAGCGTGAAATAAAATCCAGATCTGTGATTATAATTTCTCCATCTTGAGGCAGATTAGTTGTGCTTATTATAGTACCTGTTTCTGCATCAAATATAGTTTGGTCAAGGCTCCATAATTCAACAGCAGCAGCTGTTAGAATCGTGTCAGAAATAGGAAGACTAGGGTCTTCCGATTGTATACTTCGCTCCACAACAAAATGTTGCGGTTCTTTTACAACTGGTTGATCTTCTGTAGTTGTAGTTATCGTTGTATTATAATTTCCTTGGTAAAAAATAACATTAGGTCTTTGATTAGATAAAATGAAATCTTTAAATAAATTTGCGCCATCTAAAGTAGACACACGGTGCTCTCCGTCAACAATCGTTGCATTCCTGCCATTTCCTGAACTATCCAATATCGTAGTACCTGTTTCACTAAAATCATAGTAAAGCTGAAGGTTTCCTGCATTTGGGTGCGTAGCGTCAATCTTGCGGTGTTTCCAGTCGTTAATAGCTTCTCCAGAAAGATTGGTATCCCACATACGCACTTCGTCTATGGTTCCTACAAAAAATCTGGCAAATCCAGGTACGCCTCTACCTATTCTAATTGGGAATTCTGTTGTATTCACAACCGCTGTGTTGTTGTTAGAGTTTGGATCTAACACACCATCAATATAAAAACTAACATCATTAAGTGTATTACCATTTAAAACACAAGCCACATGATGCCACTCGCCATCGTTTACTGTAGCAGTTGATAAAATGTTTCCTCCTTGTATTTCTGCTCTTAACCTACCCTGATCTATGCGCCACGTAAATCTATTTCCAGTTGTATTGACTCCATAGCTCATAATTTCGCCATCTTCTACCGTTCTTATCCAAGCTTCTAAAGTTCTGTTTTGATCACCTAAAACACCAGTATAATCATCTACCTGTACATAGGATTCTGATCCAAAAAGCAAAGAATTTTCATTTACTGAGTTCATACCTACAGGTAAAGTAAGCTCCTCCACCTCTACTTCAGAGCCGGTTGAACCAACACTTCCAAGGTTGGTGAAATTAAATTGAACTAATAGATTAGAAGCCCCATCCCAATTAAATGGTGTGTGAAAATTAAATCTGTTTATTGCGTTTGCATTAAAGACCGTGTTTTGTTGGTAAACTTCAGAAAAGCCATCAAGTTCTAACTGTTCGTCTAAAGCTATCGCTGTAGTATGCTTTATCTGAATATCTAAAAAATTTGCAGTCCCAGCATTAGCAAGAACATTTAAACTTAGTGAATTAATGTCTCCTGCTACAAGTCCTGCAGCCAATAATTCTGAAGCACTGTAGATATATTGTGACTTATTTGCAAGGTTTTCGGTTCGCAGTACCAAATCACTATTTATTGTGCCTACTCCTACTGTTGCCGCCGTTTCGCTAATAGTGTTTGTTATCTCAACATTAGTTTGCGTACTTCTCAAGAAATCATACACAGGAGTTGTTTTAAAAGGGAAATTAGCTGTTTCAAAATTTGTGATGGTATGGCTCAATATAGTACTTGAAACACTCTCTACTTTTGTAGAGTCTGTGATGTAGGTATTACAAGAGAAATCAAAATCTCTACAACCTGCTTGATTATTATTTCCCGTATTCACTTGTGCATCGTGACAACGCATAGAATATTTTAATAAAATCTTTTCATAGGTATTGACTCCATTTGCAGGAAAAGAGACGAGGGTATCTCTACTCTCACTACTATACTCAAAAGCTTTCACCCTAATCGTATCTCCTGGAACCTGTGCAAATATCCCTGAAAAGGTTACCAAACAAAGTAAGGTTATAAGGATTCTATTATTTTTCATGTTTTAAAATTTTGATTTATAACAATGCCGAAGTTACAAAAATTGTTCAGATTCTAGGAGTCATTTTTCAAACTATTAGCTCTTAAAATATAGTTTAACCTTGACAATGCTTCTGCTATACTTATTATAAAGTGTAAAATGAAATCAACATTACCTTGACAACATAAATAAATGGATGCAATATCATTTCTAAATAGCTAGTAATATAATATTATCTTAATATTTACTATTTTTACAGCCTGCTAAACGCATAACTCACTTACTATAAGTAAATTATTTATGACACAACCACCTGGCACTGTTAATATGCTTCTGCATAGTCAAATGCGAAAAGCAGCTATTACTATTGAAATTATCAGAGTGAAAATTTTGATTAGTTTTTTAGCGTTAGGCTTGTTAGTGATGTCAGCTAATTTTTTTCTTGTAGAAGATGGAGCTACTTTTTTTAAGCACGCATACACCAAATATACCGTAATAAGCTGGCTTGCTATTTTTTTAGTTTTTGAAATTATTAGTTATTTCGTTCTAAGAAAATATTTTGGAAAAAAAATTGATCTTCCCTATTTTTTGAAAACTATTAATGTGGTGATCGAAGCATTGCTTCCTGGTATTTTACTATTTACATTAGTGCTGCTTGAGGATTCCCCTATATTTCTTGACTCGCCACTTATTTTTGTCTACTTTATATTACTGTCATTAGCTGCTTTAAATTTACAACTAATGCATACCGTAATTCTTGGAGTTATTGCAACACTAAGTTATTTTTTTGTTACCTATTTTGCTATTTATTATCATGATCCAGAAAATACGATATTACATTTCCCTCCTGGTTTGTATTTTGCTAGAAGTTTTTTTATGCTATTTGCTTTTTTAGGTGCAACATTAGTGGCTAAAGAGTTTAAAAAATGGCTCAACCTTTCTCTAAACTTACAAAGTGAAAATTTAGAGATTGAGCGTCTTTTTGGTCAACAAGTTTCTGGGCCTATTGCACAAACGATACTAAAAAACGATGATGTGATAAAGGCCAGTGAAGTATCTGTAATGTTTATTGATATTAGAGGTTATAGTCGCTTTGCTGAGCGAAAATCGCCAAATCAAATTATACAATTCCAAAACAATTTCTTTAACCCTATCATCAATGTCATTAATGATCATGACGGGATTGTAAATCAGATTTTAGGTGATGGATTGATGGCTACTTTTGGTGCACCAGTTTCACAACCAGATCACGCCCAAAAAGCCTTTAACGCTGCGGTAGCTATTTTTGACAAGATTAAAATAGAAATTAGTGCTAAAAATATACCAAAAACTACCTTTGGAATAGGTATTCATAGCGGTGAAGTGGTGATGGGAAATATAGGAAATGAATTGCGTAAGCAATTTTCTATTTCTGGACATACGGTGAATATTGCTGCGCGAATAGAGCAAGCTAATAAAGAGTTTAATTCTGAGTTACTTATCTCTGAGTCTACCTTTGATGGTATTGAAGAAATAGAAGACATTGTATTAATTGGTGATGTGAAAATGAAAAATATGTCTAATCCTATCAAAGTTTATAAAGTAAGATAAGCAGTTATTTTTTCTTTAGTTTTCTGAAAGTTTAAATCGTGAAAATCGACAATTTTTATTATTAATAATACTATAATTTAATTTCAAACCTATATACGTAAAGAATGAAAAAAATAATCCTACTCCTTACATTTCTAACCATTAGTTTAGCAGCACATGCACAGAATTTTGCAAAGCTAGACAAAAGCACAATGGATCGTGCTTATTATCCAGAGAAAGCACCTATTAGATGGTTCACTAAAAATGAAACAAAACGAGCAGCGCAAACACCTCAAATACGTGTCACCTACTCCAGACCTGAAAAAAAAGGAAGAGACGTTTTTGGGGAACTTTTAAAATTTGGTGAAGCTTGGCGTGTTGGTGCAAATGAATCTACAGAAATTTTATTTATGAATGACGTAACTTTTGGTGGCACAGATATTAAAGCGGGACGTTATACTATTATTATTATCCCTTCGCCTACAGAATGGACACTAAAAATCAACACAGCGCTAGATGGCTGGGGTAATTATGGCTACGATGCTTCGTTAGATATTGCAAGTCTATCGGTACCCTTAACAGAAAGTAAAAAAGAAATTGAAAACCTTTCTATCGCTTTATATGAAGCAAGTAAAAATACAGTACATTTAAAAATAGGATGGGACACAACCATCGCGGAGTTCCCTATTATGTTAAAATAGTACGTTACCCCAATATGTAAAAGCCGCTATTTATTTATGATAGTGGTTATTTTCATTAAAAAGAACGTTTCCGAAGTAAAAAAGTAAGTATTGTGTTTAAAACTGATTGGTCTGTAACTCGCACGAAATCTTCATGTATATTATGAAACAAAATTCCCAACAGTTTAATAAGAAACCCCTAACTCTTCACGAATAGTTTCGTGCTTTTTATCATTATAATTCCAATAGTCAATGTTTTTAGATTGATCTAGAACAGCGGTAGTTGTCAATCTTTTAGTGGGCGCTCGCTTATCTGAATACGTTTCTTCCCATTTTGTAATAGCATAAGGAAAATATGTGTTAAATGTAATTGCTAAAGTTCTTTCCCTTTGAGGATACGTTATAGTGTAAACAGCCTCTTTATCAGAAATTTTTAGGCCTGTGATTGCTTTTTCTGCTTTAAGTATATGCTGCTCTAATCGTGTGTAATATAAGCCCGGAATTATATCTATTTTTCCAGTAGGTAGTTTCTTATAATCGATACGGATACGAGACCAAATTTCATCTTCCGTAAAAGTAGTTGGCAATGTGAACTGAGAATCACCTTCTTCTTCAAAATAAGAAAAGGAAACTGCATCATAATGATCGTTTCTTTGATTCATTTGAGAAAAAATATGGCCACACCATTCTTGTCCTGTAGCAGATGCTTTAATCATACCTTCTGGCTCATCAAGTGGCGTAAACGTAGACAGCATCATGGAGTAAGGGTAAATTCCTGTGCCAAATTTCTTTAACAAATTCATCTTTAACACCTGGACTTGATCTTGTGTATTGTTATGAGTATCGGGCTTTACTCCTTTTCCCTTTAAAAAAGGTTGGGCAACAAAAATAACGGTCGCTCTGCCTTGGTGTAATTCACCGTATCTAGATTGCGTTAAGTGATAGGTTTTTATTTCGGCTTTATTGGCATACCAATACGCATTAAATAGGCTGTCTTGAGATGTAATTAGTGCATTATAAAGTATTGTTTTTTTTGTTAAGCTTGGATTTTCTTTAAAAGAATTAAAGGAAAACAATGCTATAATTAAAACGGTCAATACCACGAGTATCTTACTGTATAGGCTCATTATATAGTATTAAGTTATTTATCCTGTATCGCTTTTATAATACGACCTATGCCTTCCTCTAATCTTACTCTAGGACAAGCGAGATTTAAGCGTATATAACCATCTGCATTAGCAACAAACATACCACCTCCTTCTAGTAAAACACCTGCTTTTCGGGCAAAAAACAATGTCAAGTTTTCAGTACCAGGAACGTAATGACTTACATCTACCCAAGCTAAGTAAGTTGCTTCTGGTATCACAAATTTTGTAAGCGGTAAATGGATATCTAATTGTTCTTTTAGGTAGTTAAAATTAGCATCTAAATAAGCAGTTAATTCAGTAAGCCAATCTTGTCCATCAGTATAAGATGCTTTTGCTGCAACTATACTTAATGGATTCTCAATAGGTAAATAATGCTCATTGTATTTTTCTCTTAGTGCATCATTAGGAATAATAATATTAGCAAATAAGTTGCCTGCTAGATTAAATGTTTTACTCGGTGCCATACAAGTAATTATCTGATCTGAATTAGGAAAAAGTTGAGCCATAGGTGTAAATGACTCCTCATTACGCAGTAAATCGCAATGGATTTCGTCTGATATAATTGTCAACCCATTATCTAAACATGCACTACCTAACTTTTGTAATTCTTCCTTAGACCATACTCGACCTGTTGGATTATGGGGGTTACAAAAAATAGCTAAGACGCATTTCTCATCAGTAGCTTTTGCTCTGATGTCGTCCATATCCATCCTATACCTACCATTTACTTGAATTAAATCTGAACAGACTAGTGTTACACCATTGTAATCTGCACCGTGTTTAAAAAATGCATAAGATGGCGTAACAATTAGTACTTTCTCATCTGGTTTACAGATATGACCAATTAAACTATATAATGCAGGAATTATCCCTTTTGCATGTACTAAGTCTTTCGTGTCAAAAATCCAATTATAATGGACTTTGCACCATTGCTGAAAAGCTAATGGGTAAGAAAGATCTGCAACCATAGAATACCCTAGTAATGGATGTTCTAATCGCTTTTTCATCGCATTAATAATCTCTGGAGCTATTGCAAACTCCATATCTGCAACCCACATAGGTATAAAATCCTTTTCAAGATAATTGCCACTTAAGTCTTCCTCTGGATCAAAAAGATATCCCCTATAACCTGTGCGAGACATGGCATTGGTGCCATCTCTATTAATAATTTGATCAAATGAATATTTAGTAGTTGACATCTGTTTTTAAATTATGTCAATAGAAATTGACTACAGGCTGTTGATTAATTGAATTTGAATACCATCACGTATAGCGCTCTCGCGAAAACGTAATCTTCAACACGAAATTAAAACTCTAAAATTGATTTAATCAAATCATTATTTAGAATTTCATCTACAATTTTTGAGGCTTGTATGGGTGTTTGTGCAGGATGGCTTTGAAATACTTTTTTATTTAGCTCATCGACTGTATTTGTAAACTCGACAGCATTGCCCTTTGAGAAGTCACTTATTTGAGCGGTGTACCTTGTATTAAATTGTAAACTAGTAGGGTCTACTTTTCCTTTTTCTATGTATCCTCTCGTTTTTTTAGAACATCTACAAGGATTAGCTGTGTTAACTAATCCACATTTTTTGTTCATCCAGTTATATAAGTCCTTGCGAGTTCTCATTAACTTGATACGAAAATTACCTGGTGTAATCCCTAAAATTTCTGCTCCAAGATTATGGTCTATTTCAAACATTTCACCGAGAATGTAAATCATACGTTGCTCTTTTGATAAGCAAAGCAACATTCCAGAAGTACAATTAATTCTAATTTCTTCTATAGTATCCCTAAATTCTTTTTCTTCTTGATCGTTTAAATCAAAACTCGGGATGGCATCAATAGAGTTGAAATAACTTTCAAAATTGACTACTTTTAATTTACTATTTTTCTTTTTGTTGTTCAAAAAGTGATTTACCGTAATACGATATAACCATGTCCTAAATTTACTTTTACCTTCAAACTTAGCTAAAGCAGTAATCACTTTAATGAAAACTTCTTGTGTTATATCTTCTGCATCTGCAGTATTTCCTACCATTTTAAGAGCTAGGTTATATACAAAAAGTTGATGACGGATAATTAGGGTTTGTAAGGCCTTTTTGTCGCCATCTATAGATAAAAGAACTAATTCAGTATCGTCAGAATCTGTATAGTTTTGTGATAAAAAATTAGTCATTAGATTAAAATATTAAAGCCTCACTTTAAATATATTAAAATGAGGCTAAATACTACTATTTATATAGAGTTAATTCCTCCGTGTACTGCAATTTCTTCACCAACGATATAAGAAGAATCGTCTGATGCTAAAAACAATACTGCTTTTGCTACTTCTTCAGGGTCTCCAAAACGCTTTAATGCTGTTTGTGCTGTAATAGCTTCTGCTGCTCCAGCAAGTACATCATCTGGTAAACCTATTTTTCCCCAGAAAGGTGTTCCAATAGGACCTGGACTTACGGCATTAACACGAATTCCTTTATCTGCAAGTTCTGCAGAAGAAACACGCACTAAAGATCTTAATGCTGCTTTACTAGCACTTAATAAACTACTACCACCAAAACCAATTTCGTTTAACCAAGATGTAGTAATAATTACAGAAGCATTAGGATTTAAGTTTTTAATACTTTTTTGTAATGTAAAGTATGACCCTTTGAAGTTTACATCCATCATATCATCAAAAAATGCTTCATCTGTATCTGCTACAGGAGCTAATTTTCCTTTTCCTACATTAATGAATAATGTATCAATACCGCCAAATTTAGACTTCGCCTCAGAAAATAAATTATCTAAATCTGATTGATTAGTAACATCTCCTTTTACACCAAAACTATTAGATCCTAATTGTTTTGTTGCAGCGTCTAGCGCTTCTTGACCTCTACCAAAAAGTACTACTTTAGCACCATTATTGATAAATTCTTGAGCGGTAGCTAGACCTATACCACTAGTACCACCTGTAACAACTGCTACTTTTCCTTCTAATTTTCCCATTGTTTTTGTTTTTTTAAATAAATTGAACATACTATTATTGTTTTGTCTGTAACTTGGACAATGAAAAAGTAATGGTGTTACAAAACTATTTGAGATTACTATAAAATAGAAATCTCTATCTGTATAGTATTGATGTATGCATACTTGTTTTAAACACCATAAACACTAAACTTCGATACCGCAATTGCCCCGTATTATTAGTTTACATTTTAAAGAATATTTGACTGACATGGGTTTATAACAAAACAACGTACGAGATTTACTAAGACCATCGCTGTTTTTTAATACCTACTAGACCCACTTAATCAACACTTAAAATTGTGTTTATAGTTGTGCCCTTTAGAATACTGCAAAAAAATAATACATAGCATAAACTCTGTAGTATCTTTGTATAAATTAAAACGCAAAATGCCTTTCAGAAAAATACACCCCAAGATACAAGAGAAGCTAGCAGAGATGGAAATAAAAATTCCTACTCCATTTCAGAAAAAATGTATCCCAGCAATTAAAAGTGGTGCTAATGTTTTTTGCACAGCACCAGAAGCCAGCGGTAAAACAACTTCGCTTATACTTACTACACTTCATAAACTAAATTTTGAATCTGTAGGAGAAGCACCAAGAGCTATTATTCTTGTGGAAGATAAAGACAGTGCGTTAGCATTACAAGATGCTTTTGCAAGCTATATGAGTTATAATGCTTTAAGGGTTTATGCAGGGTATGATCAACTGCACGTTGATGTTCAGAAATCTGAAATCTTTATGGGTGTTGATATTCTGATAACCACTCCAAAATCTTTAAATAAGTTGTTTTTAGCAAACGGAGTAGGTACTTCTCAGTTAATGATACTAAGTATAGATGATGCAGATTTTCTAACGCAAAAATCTTCTTATGAGGCTGTTATGGCTATTAGCCAAAACATTAAAAAATGTCAGTACGTAATCTACGCTGAGAAGATGAATCCAAAAATAAAACGATTTGAAAATTATTTTATGGAGTATGCAAAGACAGTAAAAGCATAAGATTAATTTTAAAAGTATCACTTCGGAAATACTAAAGTATCATGATTCCTAAATTACATTATATCTCCCAAGGAAATTCTCCAAAAGAACATCTTGAAAACATACAAAAGGCGTGTACTTCTGGGGCAGAATTAGTGCAATTGCGATTTAAGAATATTCCTGCCTACCGGACAGGTGGGTCAGAAAAGAAGTTTTTAAAAATTGCAAAAGAAGCAAGAGAGCTCACTGAGTATTTTCAAACCAGACTTATCATTAACGACAATTATAAAATAGCAAAAGAAGTAAAGGCAGATGGCGTACATCTAGGACAAACGGACTCCTGCCCTACTATCGCTAGAAAACATTTGTACTCTTGGCAAATTATAGGTGGAACAGCAAACACCTTTAAAGACTGCGAGACACTACTTGACAAACAAGTGAATTATATTAGTTTAGGACCTTTTAGAGCTTCAACTACTAAAGAAAACACACCTCCGGTTCTTGGATTAATGGGCTATACTGCCATCACAGATGTATTAAAAACAGGCACGCCTATAATTGGTGTTGGTGGTATCACAACAACAGACGTAAAGTCCATTTTAGAAGCCGGTATTTCTGGTATTGCTATTTCCGAAGCCATTACACGTGATTTTAATTTAATAAGTGAATTTCATCAATTATTAAACGCGTCTTCATCTGCAGAGCAGCGTTATACGTTTGAGAATTAAAATAAATTAAGTATTTTTTAGATTTTAAATTACTATCGGCTATATTCCATATTGTATTGGTCTAATCTACAGAATTAAAGTATCTTGTATTCATAAAATTATACTATGAAATTAAACCTATTATCCTGCGATGCACAACGACCTGATAGAAGAGCGATTGCAAATTGTATCGCTGAGATTTCTGTTTCCGTAAGCGCTTCCCTAGCAAACGAGTTAACAGACATCCTTATTGAAGGTGATGCCGTGGATATTGAAGTTGCAGATAAAAACACAAGTTCTGTCTTGAGAGCACTTAGAAAACTTTATATAGATTATGAAATCATCGAATAAAATGAAACTCTGAAAAGAGAATTACCGTTTCACAAGTAGCACTTGACCGACAGATAGCGTCGATGAACTCAAGTTATTCATTGCTGTTAAGTCACTAACTGACAGATTGAACATTCTAGAAATAGCATATAAAGTATCCCCTTTTTTCACTTCATAAGTAGTAGCAGTTGCTGAGGTATTTGACACTTCATTTGAAGGCATTTTAGTTCCAGTAACACGAACGTTAATTTGTTGATCAACTTGTAGGTTATTGATAGATATATCTGGATTTAAAGCAGTCAATTCTGCTATCGAAGTGCCGTATTTTCTTGAGATGGCATATAATGTTTCTCCTTTAGCAATATGGTGAGTATTACCATTAGGATTTGTTGTAACAGTTTGTGTGGCAAACTTTTTTGCTTTTCGGGTTTTGCGAGTAACTCCGTTAGGTAATTCTTTCACAATATCACCAGTTTTCACATTAATATAAGCAGGTTGACCGTCTAGTGTAACTTGGTCATAATCTGCCGGTAATTCCGCGCTCTGAGCAAAAACCTGTAAAGAACAAAACATGAGGAGTAAACTAAGGCTGATTTTCATAATATATTTTAGTAAGTCACTATTAATAAAACTAAAGCAAATCTATAAAACGATTGATATATGATGCAAAAAATTGAAGTATTTATTTAGAAGTTTTAACTCAATTAAACGTAGTACTAATAATTACCAATCTATAGGAAAATAATCCTTCAAGAATTTCCCACACCAGTGTTTACCGGTATTAATCCCATCAATTAGTGGATCCATAACACGCGCCGCACCATCTACAATATCAAGTGGTGGCTGAAAATCGTGCACTTCTACTTTTTTCTTAGACAACTCAGCAGGATCTTCATCTGTCACCCAACCGGTGTCAACAGCATTCATATAAATACCAGACTTGGCAAACGTTGCCGCACTCGTGTGTGTGAGCATATTTAAGGCAGCCTTAGCCATATTTGTATGTGGGTGACGTTCTTCTTTTTTAAAGCGATGAAACTTCCCCTCCATCGCCGAAACATTAATAATATGTTTCTTACCTGTGTTCTCTTTCATCATCAAATTTGACAAGCGATTACAGAGTACAAAAGGCGCTACGGCATTTACTAATTGAACTTCCACCATTTCTGTGGTTTCAATTTCGCCCAACTTTAAACGCCAACTATTTGTTTTTCTTAAATCCACCTGTTGCAAATCTGCATCTAATTCTCCTTCTGGAAATACTTCTGCCGCTTGTAAAGAGTTATCAAAACTATAGGGTATTTGAGATAACTGGGCAGAGTTGCGTAAGCCTATACCTGGTTCTGGACCGTGCCAAGTCACCGGCAGTACATTATTTTTATCTGTTTTTGAAGGATTAACACTTAAGCTTGACAACTCTTCTAAACAACTTTCGTGATCTTTTAATAAGGCTTGTGCTAAAACGGGTAATTGGTCAATAGGTAGTTTTTCATTTTCCATTAAATGAAAGTAAAAACCAGAGGGTCTTCGTACCGTTTGTGCAGCGTTATTGATTAAAATATCTAAACGATCATATTTCTGCTCTATATAATTACAGAAAATCTCTACACTAGGTATGTGGCGTAAATCAAGCCCGTGAATGTGTAAACGATCACTCCATTGATTGTAGTCCTCCTCCTTAGAAAACCGAATGGCAGAATCTGCTGGAAATCGTGTTGTAGCAACCACAGTAGCTCCAGAACGTAATAGCATTAATGTAATGTGATAGCCTATTTTTAATCGAGAGCCCGTAATTACAGCGACTTGATCATTTAAGTCTGTAGTTTGAAAACGTTTTGCATAATTTAAGTCACCACAATTTGTGCACATCGTATCATAAAAGTGATGTAACTTTGTGTATACGGTTTTACATACGTAACAATTGCGAGGAGATTCTAACTCTGGCGTATCCTCATTAGAAGGAGCTGCTAATAGTTTTGGAGCAACAAACAAAGCTGATTCTCGTGCAGACCTTATTCCCGTTGTTTTTCTAGCATGTTTATCTTTGGCAATCATTTTACGCTTTACTGCTTTCTTAGCATCTTTTCGTCTACGCTTATGCTCATCACGATTAGGACGAGATAATTGCCCAGATAATTTTAAAAGTGCTGTTCTCTTTTCTTCGGAAAGGTCAAATAATTGATTTGTATCGCCAACTAATTGCTCTAATGTAGAAATACAAGCAGCTATTTCTTCTGTAGAAATGATTCTTTTCTGTTCTATTCCGTTTTGATCTTCAGTCATATTTTCATCGTTAAATCACGAAGTAATTACACTTTAAAATAATTTATACAAAGGTAATCATACCTTAATCTAGGAAGGTCAAATTGATCCTAATAATATTTACTTTTTCTTCTACGACAATACTAAAGTGCTATAATATTTCATATTCGTTTCATATTATAATAATCAAATGCCTATAACAAGTATCTTCGCGGCATGTGGATGTATTTAGGCTTATTGGCCGCACTTTTTTTAGGTTTACATAATTTATGTAAAAAGCACGCAGTTCAAGGAAACGAGGTGTTCCCGGTGCTTTTAGGCACGATATCTTCTAGTTTTTTATTGCTCCTCCCCTTTTATATTGGATCTATATACTTTCCAGAATATATGAGGAGTTTAGGTTTCCACATTACTAGTATTCCTTGGCAAACACATGGTTATATTTTTATCAAATCATTAATAATGACTGCTTCTTGGGTTTTAGCCTATCAAGCTTTAAAACATTTGCCGCTCACCATTGTTACTCCTATTCGCTCCGCTGGACCTTTCTTTACTTTTATTGGTGCGATTCTCATTTATCAAGAAACTCCTATTTTTTTGCAATGGATAGGATTCTTCTTAATTATATCTTCTGTGATTGGTTATTCAAGAATAGGAAAAACAGAAGGCATTAATTTTAAAAGAAATAAATGGATATTCGCTATCATAGGCGCAACACTTTTAGGCGCTTCTAGTGGTTTGTATGATAAGTTTTTAATTCAAGATTTAGTTTTAAACCCACAAACCTTACAGTTTTGGTTTTGTTTCTATACGGTACTAATCTTACTAATTATCTTATCTATAACCTGGTTCCCTTATGCAGAAAAACGTAAGGCATTTAAATGGAGATGGACCATTGTCGCTGTTGGAATATTACTGGTTGCAGCAGACTACTTTTATTTTAAGGCGCTACAAGATCCAGAGGCATTAATTATGTTACTCTCTGCGATTAAAAGAAGTCAACTAATTATTGCAGTTGTCATTGGCGGGATTGTATTTAAAGAAAAGAATAAGCGCAAAAAGTTACTCCCGTTGGCTGGTATTATGATAGGTGTATTTTTAATTTTGTATTCTTAGTTGACTACTTATGTTTCTTACTCTTCCCATCCCCAAGGAGCCTC
>JALZVC010000291.1 GCA_023301205.1 Flavobacteriaceae bacterium | reverse complement strand
TAAAGATAGTATGACCTTTGGCGAAGCAAGAATGGGAAGTGGAAGCGTAATCTATTTTGTAGATGATGTGATGTTTAGATCTTTCTGGGAAAATGGAAAGTTACTCTTTGTAAACTCACTTTTCTTTGTGAATAACAATAGGTTTAGATTGTAAAGAGTTGTCTATAAATGAATTTAAGTATATTCTAGACTACTTCTCATTTTTAAGTGAAATCCACTTGCTCATATATTTTGAGGCTTGCATCCCTTGTTGCTGAAGTATTTGACCCATAAAGTGTTTGGATCTATGACAGTTTAGGTCTACGGAAATATGTTGTATTTTAACTAATAGGTTCTTAGAATGAACCTCTGAGTTATAACGATTTTCTAGAATGGAGGCCGCGTTATTTGTTGCGTGAAGCCAATCTCTCTTTTCAGAATAACAATTTACTGCACAATTAGCAAAGCTAGTTACCTCATCTGCTATACCACCAGCATTCATGTCTAAACCATACATTCCTTCTGCTCCTATGGTAGTGGTTATAGCTGGAGTCCCATAGATCATAGCATCTAACAGTTTTCCTTTTAAGCCAGCACCAAAACGTAATGGCGCTAAACACACTCTAGCTTTGCTCATTACCTCTTCTATCGATGGAGCCCACCCCTTAATTAAAAAGCCTGTTTGCTCATTATGTAATTCTGTAATTTGTTGTGGCGCATATGCTCCATAAACATGTAGTGAAGCACTCGGTAATTGCTTACGTATGGCAGGCCATATTTCTTTGTGCAACCATTTTACACTGTCAACATTTGGCGCGTGAAACAAGTTACCTATAACTACAAAGTCTTTGCGTTCAGAGAACTTCGGAAATGTAACCTTTGTTTTTAGTGGTGCTTTAGGTAAAAATGGCACGTATTGAAGTATTCCCTCAGGAATTTTAAACGTGTCTACTAACAATGTTATTTCTATTTCAGAAATAATAAGACTAAGATCACAGCGTAAGATGCTTGCGAGTTCTCGCTTTGCGGTATCTGTATATAGGTTTACAGCGTCGAGATTGCCCTCTTTTTTGAAGGCAGTTTCTCTGGCTTTTCTTAAAAAATGAAGGTCTTCAGTATCTAAAATTTTTAATGCATCTGGGCATTTCGCTGTTACACGCCAACCGAATTGCTCTTCGGTCACAAAGCGATCAAAAATAACGATATCTGGTTGCAGCTTAGCTATAAACGTATCAAAAGAAGGGTCGTTTAGTTTTAAAATTTCCGAAGTAATCCCTAGTGCTTTTAAATCTGAACTTCTTTCGCTAATATTTGCCGTACTGCCAAAAGTGATGTGACACCCATTTTCTAAAAACAAGGATAGTAGTTGCATCATTCGAGAACCAGCAGCAGTTGTTGATGGCTCTGGAAACGTATGTCCTATTACAAGTAGTTTTATCTTCAATTAATTAGATGTTAAAAAAAGAAGGGAAACTTATTACTTTACCACCTCTGCATACAAATCAAAATCTTCTGCCGCAGTGATTTTTACATTAAAAAATTCTCCTGTTCTTAGGTATCCTTCTTCTGCGTTAATCAATACCTCATTGTCTACATCCGGGCTGTCAAATTCTGTACGACCTACGTAATATGTTCCTTCTTTACGATCAATAAGCACTCTGTACTCATTGCCTATTTTTTTCTGATTAAGCTCCCAAGAGATTTGAGATTGGATTTCCATAATTTCATTAGCTCGCTTCATCTTTACATCTTCTGGGACGTCATCTTCTAGGTTATAAGCATGTGTATTCTCTTCGTGCGAATAGGTAAAACAACCTAGTCTTTCAAAACGCATTTCGCGTACCCATTCTCTTAGTGTTTCATAATCCTCTTGTGTTTCTCCAGGATACCCAACGATTAATGTTGTTCTAATAGTCATATCTGGCACAGCAGCTCTAAAGTCTTGAAGTAACTTAGTAGTTTTTGCCTTGGTGGTACCACGACGCATAGACTTTAATATAGGGTCTGCGATGTGCTGTAAAGGAATATCAATATAGTTACAAATTTTTGGCTCTTTACGCATAAGACCAAGAACATCCATCGGGAAACCAGTAGGGAATGCATAATGCAATCTAATCCACTCTATGCCTTCTACTTTTATTAAGTTTTCTAATAACTCTGCAAGGTTTCTTTTCTTGTAGATATCTAGCCCGTAGTAGGTTAAATCTTGTGCAATAAGTATTAATTCCTTAACTCCGTTTGCGGCTAGTTTTTCAGCTTCGATCACCAAATTCTCAATAGGTGTTGAGCGGTGCTTTCCTCTCATTATTGGGATAGCACAGAATGAACAAGGTCTATCACAACCTTCTGCAATTTTTAAATATGCATAGTTTTTAGGCGTAGTGGTTAAACGCTCTCCTATTAATTCGCGCTTATAATCTGCACCTAATGCTTTCAACAATCCCGGTAACTCTGTAGTCCCAAAATACTGATCTACATCTGGAATTTCTTTTTGTAAATCTGGCTTATATCTTTCAGAAAGACAACCAGTAACAAATACTTTATCAACTAGTCCTTCCTTTTTTTTCTGAACAAATTCTAAAATGGTATTAACGCTTTCTTCTTTTGCATTGGCTATAAAACCACAGGTATTGATCACGACAACATTTCCTTCATCTTCGTGAACAACTTCTTTGCCGTTGGCTTTTAGTTGCCCCATTAACACCTCACTATCATAGACGTTCTTAGAACAGCCTAAAGTGACAACGTTAATCTTATTTTTCTTTAAAGTTTTGGTACGCATATATTTATGTACGATGTACGATTTTAGATGTACTAAGTAATAACTTATTTTACGGCTGCAAAGGTACTGAAATATCTAGCAGCATTTAAGCTTTATTAAGCAAATGGATTAAACTCAAAAGCAAGTAGGGTAATAACCGTACAAAGGGTAAACATCGCCAACATAAGTGATGGAATGAACCAAAATCTATATGCCAAAACATCTTGTTTACTTAGAAATTTCCAAAACAAATAGGCTCCAATTGCCCAAAAAGGAATTAATAGAAAATTAGGGAAACTAGCGTAATATTTTAGGCCTGATGGTATTAATGGATTTTTTAAGTCAATAAAAAAACTAATCACTTGCAAAAAACGAGCGACCACCTGAAAAACACAATACAAAACACAAAGCTTTGTAATCAAGTCCTTCCACCACATTGAAAGCTTGAACATGATAACGTAGCTTACTTAAAAAAAGAATCTACAAACTCAAACTTGTTAAATACTTGGAGATCTTCTACTCCTTCGCCTACTCCTATATATTTTACAGGAATTTGAAATTGATCACTAATACCTATTACAACACCACCTTTTGCGGTGCCATCTAGTTTTGTGATTGCCAGCGAAGTGACATCGGTGGCGGCAGTAAATTGTTTAGCTTGTTCAAAAGCATTTTGACCCGTAGAGCCATCCAGCACTAATAAAACATCGTGAGGTGCATCTATAATTACTTTTTGCATTACGCGCTTCACTTTAGTGAGCTCGTTCATTAAGTTAATCTTGTTGTGTAATCTTCCTGCAGTATCAATAATGATAACATCTGTTTTTTGATTTACACCACTTTCAAGCGTGTCAAAAGCAACACTTGCTGGGTCACTACCCATTTCTTGTTTTACAATTGGAACACCCGTTCTATCTGCCCAAACCTGTAATTGATCAATGGCTGCAGCTCTAAAAGTATCTGCTGCACCCAAAACTACTTTATGACCTGCTTTTGTAAATTGATGTGCTAGTTTACCTATTGTAGTTGTTTTACCTGCTCCATTAACACCAACCACCATAATTACGTGTGGCCCAGTTTCGTGCTTTGGTATAGTGAACTGACTTTCATTACCACTATCTATCTCACTAAGCAGTCCTGCAATTTCTTCTCTAAGAATAGCATTAAGTTCACTAGTACCTACATACTTATCTTTAGCTACACGCGCTTCAATACGGTCTATTACTTTTAACGTAGTAGCAACCCCTACGTCACTAGACACTAAAATCTCCTCTAGGTTATCAAGTACATCTTCATCTACCTTACTCTTTCCAGCTACTGCCTTATTGAGTTTATCAAAGAATGTTGACTTAGATTTCTCTAAGCCTTTATCAAGGGTTTCCTTTTTTTCTTTGTTAAATATTTTTTTAAAAAAACTCATTGTAAAAATTATTTGTCTTTGCTAAACAGTAGCAAAATGCAAAAATACGAAAAGCCACTCTTGTTTTAAGAGTGGCTTGACTTAATATTATAAAAGAATAATTATTTTTTACTCATCCAGTCACTAACTTTGTCTGGAGCCATAATTGATTCTGTAAAAATGTAAGCTCCAGTTTTAGGAGACTTTACCATTTTTATTGCTTTTGTAAGACGCTTAGATCCTGTTTGTAGAGATGCTACCGATTTCTTTGCCATAACTGTTGTTTTTCATTCCGAACTCGTTCGGAACCTAATTACTTAATTTCTTTATGAACCGTCATTTTCTTCAAGATTGGGTTAAATTTCTTTAACTCCATTCTATCTGGCGTATTCTTTTTGTTCTTTGTGGTGATATAACGAGAAGTTCCAGCTTGTCCTGAATCTTTATGCTCAGTACATTCTAAAATCACTTGTACTCTGTTTCCTTTTCTAGCCATCTTGCTATTCTATTAATGGTTGTTACAGTTATTTATTAAGGATGCCGTTTGCACGAGCTTCTTTAATTACCGCAGAAATACCTTTTTTGTTAATATTTTTTAATGCTGAAGTAGAAACTTTAAGTGTTATCCACTTGTCCTCTTCAGGGATGTAAAAACGTTTTTTCATCAAGTTTACATTAAACTTGCGCTTTGTTTTGTTCATCGCATGAGACACGTTGTTTCCAACCATTGCCTTCTTTCCAGTAAGCTCACAAACTCTTGACATTTCTGTAAATTATTTAGTTATTTTTAAACAGGCTGCAAATTTAAGTAATATTATTGGTTTGCACAACAAAAGAAATTTAGTTTTTTGATAATTCTTTTAGCAGCATTTCTAAAGCTTTATTATGTGCCTTTGCAATTACTCGTTCTCGATGTTTGCCAAAGCTAAATTCTTCGACAAGCACTCTATCTGGCCCAGCGATAGCAATGCATACCGTCCCGACCGCCTTATCTGTATCTCCCTTAGTAGGACCAGCAACTCCTGTTGTAGCGATGGCATAATCAGAATCAAAAAGCGTCCTGCTATTGACAGCCATGGCACTAGCCACTTCAATACTTACAACAGTATGCTTTTTAATTAACGACGCATCAACGCTTAAAATTTTAGTTTTATGAGCCGTACTATAAGGCACCAATCCACCTTTAAAATAAGATGAAGCCCCCGCTAGTTCCGTGATAGATTTTGCTATGGCACCGCCAGTACAACTCTCTACCACACTAAGTGTTTTCTTTTTTGCATTTAATAGTTCTGCAATACGGCCAACGAGACTTGTTTCATTTTCATAACCAATGGAGATGTCTTGTAGTATTTCAGAAAGAATACTCATCTGATTATTAACACCGTTTTCTACCGCGTTCTTGTTTGTGCCGGTCGAAGATAGTCGCAAACGAACACTACCAAATGACGGTAAATAAGCCAATTTTATAGTTTCTGGCAACGCTTCTTCCCAATCAATGATGCGTTCTTGGATCTGGCTCTCACCTTGCCCAAATGTAAGTAAGGTTTTATGATAAATGTGTGGCCTTTTAAATTTTGACTTAACACGAGGTATCACCTCATCTTTCATGAGTGTTTTCATCTCAAAAGGCACTCCTGGCATAGACACAAAGACAGTGTCATTTTTTTCCATCCACATGCCCGGCGCAGTGCCGTGAGTATTCATTAATATGGTTGCTTTGCTGGGCACCATTGCCTGAGAAATATTTGCTGGCAACGGCGGTACGGTTAAATGCTTTGCGAAAATCGAATGAATATGCGCTAAAACAATTGGATTTTCTATAAGAGCGTCCTCAAAATATTCCAAAAACATCGCTTTAGTAATATCATCTTTTGTAGGGCCAAGACCTCCAGTTAGTAGTACTAAATCTGCTCTTTCATTTGCCTGAGCGAGCGCATCTAGAATATGCGAAGCTTCATCTTGCACAGAGGTTATTTGAAACACCTTTACCCCTATCTTATTGAGTTCTTTCGCAATAAAAGCCGAATTAGTATCTATTATTTGGCCTATTAGGATTTCATCTCCTATAGTAATAATTTCTGCGAGCATTTTACGAAAAATCTGATTTTAACTCTTCAAATACTTGATTAAGAACAGCGTTAAGCTTTTCAATATTTTCTGTAATCGAAGCCCTTGGTTTGTTCCCTTTAGTCCAAGATTCTATGGTAGTAATATCTTTAAGAATACTTATACCAAACATCTCTATATTGGGCTTCATCTTATGCGCAAATTGATATGCTAAATCTTTATTATCATTTTCTATCGCTTCGTTTAAGGCCCTAAGGTCTGGCGGTATCTCTTCAAGAAAAGTCTGAGCCACTATAGCCATGAAGTCTTCATCACCACCTGCAATTTCTTTTAAACTATCTAAGGAATAATGCTTGTCCATTTTTTTAATTTAATAAGTTTTTGTTCTTAATTATTTAACTTTAATTGAGAATAATTGTTTGTCTTCTAGAAATCCAGTTAGCACATCATTTGCATCTACGCGTGCCACTCCACTGGGTGTACCCGTAAATATAACATCTCCTATCTTCAAAGTAAAATATTTAGAGACATATTCGATTAACGCATCAATATTCCAAAGCATCAATGCCGTGTTGCCTTTTTGAACGACTTTTTCGTTCTTTTCTAATCTAAAATTAATATTGCTCACATCACTAATTTGATCTTTAGGAATAAAGTCACCAATCACGGCCGCACCATCAAATGCTTTTGCTTTTTCCCAAGGCAATCCTTTAGCCTTTAATTGTGCCTGAAGATCTCGCGCTGTAAAATCTATACCTAATCCAACTTCATTATAATATTTATGTGCAAATTTTCTATCAATATGCTTACCTAATTTATTAATTTTAACAAGTACCTCAACTTCGTGATGCACATCATTTGAGAATTCTGGAATAACAAAAGGATGTTTTTTTAACAGTATTGACGTGTCTGGTTTCATAAAGACCACAGGATTATCTGGTCGCTCGTTTTCTAATTCGGCAATATGGTCTGTGTAGTTTCTACCTATACAAATAATTTTCATCGCTTCGGAAATATTAAAATTTTGTATTCAGTTTACTTAATTTAATTCTGGTCAGCACCTTTTTGGTGTACAGCGGAAAATCTGCATTAAGCAACCAGCCATAATAACCAGGTTCTTTTTCTAAAACATCTGTTACCAAAGCGCCCTTATGCTTCCCAAAAGCAAAAACAGCTTCTCCATTTTTAGTTATCCCAATATAACCAGCAAAATCTGCAAATTGTTTATGAGCACTAAATGAGGCCAAAGAAGTGACATCATTCTCAAGATCATCGTATCGATCTAATTGTGCTTTGAGCACCTCATAGGTAGCATTTGTATCTGCCGCAGCACTGTGTGCATCTTTAAGCTCTTCATTACAGTAAAACATATAGGCCGCTTCTAGCGTACGTTTCTCCTTTTTATGAAAGATTGTTTGGACATCTACAGATGCTGCCTTTTTAAGGTCATAATCTATTTCTGCCCGCAATAATTCTTCTGCCAATAATGGTATATCAAAACGATTAGAATTATACCCTCCAAGATCGCAGTCTTTAAGTAAGGCAAATATCTTAGGTGCTAGCTCTTTAAATGTAGGTTCGTTTACAACCATCTCATTAGTAATTCCGTGAATAGCAGTAGTTACTTTTGGAATAGGAATGGTAGGGTTTACCTTCCATACAAAGCTCTCTTTGTTTCCGTTAGGAAAAACTTTTAAGACAGCGATTTCTACAATCCTATCTTTTGCGATATTAATACCTGTTGTTTCAAGATCAAAAAAACAGATAGGTTTAGTTAGTTTTAATTGCATTGGTATAGTTTATGCTGTAAAGGTAACAATCAGGTGGTTTAAACTTTTTCTTTTACCTGCAAATTTGACATTTTGCACACTAATTTTGTTATTTTTGAGTACTGATGCTATGCTATGGTACTAAAAACAGCTTTATTAGCGCACAAAAGCCGAACTTTTTGTTCCAAACAAAAAAACACAAACCACTTCAATTACTTTTTTTTTAAAAAACTCTATGAAGACAAATTATTTACTACTATTAGTAAACCTTTTTATCGGCTTAAACACTTTTGCCCAAGATGACAGAATTCTTGTTACTGAAAAAAAACAAGGAAAACGAATTGTTTTTAACGCAAAGAATGTCACTGAAGACACCCTAAATGTTTTTTTTATGGTGCGAAGCGAAGGGTATAGAAGAAGCGCAGATAGACCTACCATAAAATTTATAAATCCTAACGAAACAATTCAATTAATCACATTGATTGAGCTTGCAAATACACCTTCAAGTTACGAGTACACCTTAGTAGTTAATGAGGAAGATTATACGCTAGATCTCACAAACGAGAAAAAAACAATTGATATTGAACGGCAAATCTCAAATAGAATCGTACTCTTTACGGATGAATCCTGCGAAAAATGCCAATTATTACATACCGAACTCGATGTAAATAAAATTATGCATCAAGTTTTTGATATCAATAAAGATCCAGAGCTATACAAACAGTTTATTACTTTTATAAATAAGAAGTTTCCAGACCAACAAGCCATGCGACTACCTGCCATTTGGAACAAAAAAGAGCTCTTATTTGGTTGGGATCAATTAGATGAGATTATTACCAAATTGAAAGAATAATTAAATCTCACGATTTATATCCCACGCTTCCAGATAATCTGCTACTTGCTTTACAAACTGTCCACCTAACGCACCGTTAACCACTCTGTGATCATAACTATGTGACAAAAACATTTTATAGCGAATACCAATAAAATCTCCATCTGGAGTTTCTATTACAGCAGGTACTTTACGTATAGCACCTAGCGCCAGAATACCCACTTGTGGCTGATTAATAATTGGCGTTCCCATAATACTGCCAAAGGTCCCTACGTTTGTTACCGTATAAGTACCGCCCTGTATATCATCTGGTTTCAACTCGCCATTACGAGCACGATTAGCGAGACTATTTACAGCCTTACTCATCCCTACTAAGTTTAATTGATCTGCATCTTTAATTACAGGAACAATCAAGTTTCCATCTGGCAATGCTGCCGCCATACCTAGATTTATGTTTTTTCGCTTAATAATGTGATCACCATCTATGGCAATATTCATCATAGGAAAATCTTTTAAGGCCTTTGCAACTGCCTCCATAAAGATTGGAGTAAACGTTAGGTTTTCCCCTTCACGTTTTGCAAAACCACCTTTTACTTTTTTACGCCAATTCCAGATATTGGTAACATCTGCCTCAATAAAAGACTGCACGTGCGCACTAGTTTGTACACTATCTACCATATGATGCGCAATGAGTTTACCCATACGGGTCATTTCTATTATTTCATCTCCACCGTTTAATGATACAGGTGCTGATTTTACTGCAGCTGATTTTGCAGTTGAAGCAGGAGCAGCTTTTATTGGCTGCGCTACTGGAGCAGAAACTACTGCGGTTTGTTTAGCCCCACCATTTTCTATGTAAGCCAGCATATCATTTTTGGTGACACGCCCATCTTTACCCGAACCTTCAATACCATCTAATCGTTCTTGAGATATTCCTTCTGCCGCAGCCATTTTTTTTACTAATGGCGAATAAAAACGACCTTCAGAATTTGTTATCGGCGCAGTTGTTGTTTCTTTTGCAGTGCTCACAGTTTGTTCTACTGCAGCTATTGCTTTAGGAGCCGGAGTAGCTTCCTCTTTTACTGCTGCTGGAGCCGCCTGTGCATTACCTTCATCTTCTGTCTCAATAATCGCAAGTGTTTCCCCTACTTGTGCGACATCATCTGTATTAAACAGAATTTCAACTAAGACTCCGTCTACTTCACTAGGAACTTCACTATCTACCTTATCTGTAGCAATCTCAAGGACTGCTTCATCTGCTTCAATGGTGTCGCCAACGCCTTTAAGCCAATTGATTACTGTCGCTTCTGCAACACTCTCACCCATTTTTGGTAGTTTCAATTCAAATCTTGCCATAGTAACTGTTAAGTAATTTGATGTTTTAACACCGCAAAATTAGTCAAAATAAATAGGTTATCAGATTCTATTTTCTAAAATTTAACAACACTTCCTTTACTATCACTTTGATCACTATTCAACAAAAAATTACAGCCTGGTGGTTTAATCTTAAATCTATTTCCTTTCCCGTTCATTTGTTGCATAAAAAAGAAGATGCGCTGGTATGAAATATAATCTGCATCAAAGATAATTTCGGTATCGTGTAAAATACTATCCTCTAGTAGACCAATAGCTGAAGAAGACAAATCATCTTCATAAATCTTGGACAGTTTTTTTAATAAGCTAAAATCATCTGTAAAAACGATAGATTTTTTTATGTTATCTGGAGCTATTACTTGCTTAGTTTTCAAGGGGTGCAAAAATCTAGCCCCTAAAACTCCTATTTTCACTAGCGATTTTTGCCAAAGAGAAAGTGCCAGTTGTTTCTCATAAAAGATATGCATAGCACCATAAAAACGCTTTAAGTACGTTTTATCCCTCACAGTGCTCTCGCCTTTATAATGTAAGGTAGTCACACTCCCAAAGTATCTGTTTTTATATCCCGCTTTTTCTATACGGTATGAGAAGTCAATATCTTCTCCATACATAAAGTAATGTTCATCAAAACCACCTAGCTCATCATACACAGCACGTTTCAGCAACATAAACGCACCAACTAAAATAGAAACTTCGCCATCTTCCTTTTCTGAAATATGACTGGCATAATACCCGTTTTTTTCATTACCCCTTCCCATCATTTTCCCGAATGCTACTGAAGGTGTTGGAAGGTTTCGCTTACTTTCTGGTAAGTAGTGTCCTGTACCGTCCATTAAGTACGTCCCCAATGCTCCCAAATTCGGGTAAAGCTCCGCATACGCCAAGATCGTTAAAAAGCACTGCTCTGTAACTGCGGTGTCTGGATTTAAAATACAAACATATTCTCCCTTTGCTACAGCAACGGCTTGGTTATTTGCAATGGCAAAACCAACATTTTCTTTATTTGCAATTACCTGAATGTGTGGAAAAACGGTCTGCATCATAGCGCAACTATCGTCTGGCGAATTATTATCCACCACTATTATCTCTGCATCAATCCCCTTAATAGCTCGCTCAACACTTAAGACACATTGCTCTAAAAAATAGCGCACATTGTAATTAAGGATGATTACAGATAGTTTCAATGGGTTAGTTGTTTTTCAATGAGTTTTCAAACGGAATTCTATGTAAGATACTTCTTCCTAAGGTAACCTCATCTGCGTACTCAAGCTCATCACCTACAGAAATCCCTCTTGCAATTGTAGTAATAGTTATAGTAAACTCTTCTAGTTTTTTATAGATATAGAAGTTAGTTGTATCTCCTTCTAGTGTGGAGCTCAATGCAAAAATAAGCTCTTGAATCTCCCCTTGTTTCACTTTAGTCACTAAGCTCTCAATGGTCAACTCACTAGGACCTATGCCATCCATAGGTGAGATTTTACCACCTAGTACGTGATACTGCCCTCTATATTGACTCGTATTTTCTATGGCCATTACGTCTCTTATATCCTCTACCACGCAAACAGTACTGTTTGTTCTATTGGGGTTTGCGCAGATTTCACATAAGGCAACGTCAGATATATTATGACAATTTGCACAAAAGTTAATCTCTTCGCGTAATTCTTTAATACTTTCTGAAAGCGCCAAGGCTTGATGTTTGGGCTGTTTTAATAGATGTAAAATTAGGCGTAACGCCGTTCTTTTACCAATACCTGGTAGCTGCGACATTTCGTTTACTGCATTTTCTAGAAGTTTAGAAGAAAAATCCATCGATGCAAGATAAAAAAAATGCTTCAGAAAAGAACTTTCTGAAGCATTGTTACATCAATAAAATATAAATTAGTTTTTTAATATTTTTTTAGTGACTGTTCCTAAATCAGAATTAATTCTCACAAAGTAGGTACCTGTCTGTAAAGACCCAACATCTATAGTGTGTGATCCAGAAATAAATACGTCTTGTTCAAATTTCACCAATGCGCCTTGCACATTAAAAATCCTAATATCTGCTTGTGCGGTTTGAGGCAGTGTAATTTCAAATAGGTTGGTCACAGGATTAGGCGCTATAACAATATCATTCGCGCTTAAAAAGTCGTCAACACTTAAAATACCATCTTCTACTAAAGGAGAAGCCCAAAGCCCACGACCAAAAGTTCCTGCATATAGAGTATTAGTTACATTATTTATATCAAGGTCATTTACAATTACATTAGGCAAAAGATTGTTGTAAGGAATAAACTCGTCCATTGTATTATCTATGTAATACACCCCAAAATCCATACCTAAGTATAATCCATCCATATTATTATCATCCCATATAACACTAAGTGCAGTGAAATTAGGTAATCCAGCGTTTAGTGTTGACCAGGAATCTCCTCCATCCATAGTAACTCTAAGGCGAGTGAAGCCAGAAACAGCTACTGCCACTTTATCAGGATCTGTTGGATGTATCGCAATCGCATTCACAACACCTCCAGG
>JALZVC010000290.1 GCA_023301205.1 Flavobacteriaceae bacterium | reverse complement strand
TTTACAAATGAAAATTTTTCTTGTAATGTGTTGCTGAAATATTCATCACCCAAAGTCCACATTATTTGTTTGTTATCTTGTGACCAGTGAATATTGACTCCGGCATCTTTCGCTATTTGCTGAACAGGTACATTGTTGCTTTTTCCATCTAGAGTAAGCGGTTTTCCTATTTGCGGCATAGGTGCGATATAAACTTTATGCAAGTTTGAGAAGGCGACCCATTTATTATCTGGACTAGGAACAATGCGATTTGCATATTTAGAGATAATATGTTCTTGTTCATCATTACCATTAAGATTTACAGAAATCAATTTTTTGGTAAGATTTCCGAAGTACGTTCCGCCAGTTTGTAGAAAAATACGACTGTCATCCTTATTAAAAATTGGGTATTCTCCAGAAACGTCTAATTTCTTATCATTCTTCCCATCTGCCGTCATCATATAGATGCCTGAGTTTACGGTAAACGAATTTCCTTGATCGCTATTTCCTCCTTCTCGGCGATAGACTATCTTAGAACCGTCTTGAGAATAACTAGGTGTTCTGTAAATTCCTTTTTCCGAAGTTAATTTTATGGCGCTTCCGCCATTTAGACCTACCTTATAGATAGCTCCTTTCTCAATGTCATTCCAGGTTACGTAAATAATATCTTGTCCGTTAGGGGAAAGGCTAGGTTCAAATTCAAAATCTGCTCCTGCGGTCAATCTTTCTGGAGTTCCGTTAGGCATTGATTTTTTATACAGATGTCCAAGCGCACTAAAAACAAGGGTTTTTCCGTCTGGTGTTGTTTTAGCGTCTCGTATTACCTTTGCTGTAAACTGGTCACGTTCTATTGGCGTATTTGTTTTTACGGTTTGCGCTAATTCTATTTTCACATCTGCTTCAAATGGAATGTTTGTTACTGTAAGGCTATTTATATTTATTTTCTGAAATGTGCCACCGCTCCAGATGATGATATCTTGATTGTTAGGTAGCCAGTCAAAATTAGGATAGACACCAAAAATTGCCCAAGCTTCTTGCTGGTCTTTGTTAAGGGTATCGTAAATAGGAAACTCTTCTCCAGTCTCTAGATTGTGAATGTAGAGCACTGTTTTTTCACGTACGCGCTTTACAAAAGCGAGTGTTTTTCCGTCTGGAGATAGGGTAGGGCGTGCTGCACCTCCTGGACCTCCTGTGATGGTTTTGGTTTTACCTGTTTCAAAATCATAGCGTTTAATCACATAAATCTGACTGTTTGGATCTTTATTGTATTGAAAGTTACCACCCGGGTACACATCTTCTGAGTAATATAAATACTTCCCATCATTAGAAACCCAAGGTTCATTAACGTCCTGTTGGTCGTTTTTACGTTTGGTGAGTTGAATGCCGCTTCCGCCAGTTTTATGATATTGCCACATTTCGCCTGCGCCTAAACTTCTTCCGCTAGTAAAGTGCTTTCTTGCTATAAGGTAGTTGCCATCTGGCATCCAGAATGCATTGTTTAGTAGTCTAAAGCTTTCTTTGGTTATTTGTTTTGCATCACTACCGTTTTTGTTCATTACCCAAATATTATCGCCTCCACCAGCATCACTGGTAAAAGAAATTTGTTTTCCATCTGGGCTAAAACGTGGTTGTACTTCAAAGGCAATGCCAGTGCGTATGGCTTTGGCTTTTCCGCCAGAAATAGGCATTGTATAGATATCGCCTAGCATATCAAACACGATTGTTTGTCCATCTGGGCTAACATCTAGGTTCATCCACGTACCTTCTGTGGTAGTAAAACGATGTGTTTTATAGTTAAAATCTTTGCCTGGATTGTTTACATCCCATTTTGCATCGCCTTTATCTTTTTGGGCAAAGGACAAGGTAGTTGCTATTAAAAATAGAAGTGTGAGAAGTTTTTTCATTTTTATTTGATATAAAGTATAGGATTTAAAGGTATAGGTTTTTAAGGAGGGCGACAATGACAATTTTATTTTTGATATTTTTTATTAACAGGGCAATCTAAAACGCTTTGTGATCTATCTGAGCCCTATTTCCGTATCCTTATAGACGCTATTTATAAAGTAGCCAAGCATTTGGGATTACTAATAAAGTCAATATTTCTACTTCAAATTAGAATTTTTTCAAACTAGCATTTATTTAATAAATTCTATTTTATATTTCAAAATGTAAAGTTTTATTTACTTTTGTATAAAAATAATAGAATATGAAAACACAAATATTACCCAATTGGTGTAAAAAACTTGGATTAATCCTTTTTATCGTTGCCTCTCTATTTAATGGAAGTATAAATTTTATTACTAATTCGATTAATAAACTCGGATTACCAGGAATCAATACTGACGAGTTAGGTGAACAATCAAGCTATGGGATAGTAGGACTTCTTAATGCTTTTACAGCTGGATATTTTAGCTATGGAATTGGCTTTTTAGCTATTATCGCAGTATTAGTTTATATGATTTCTAAAGAAAAAGTAGAAGATGATTATATTAATAAACTACGTCTAGAATCTTTTCAACTTACTTTTATAATTGGCTTAATAACTACCATTGTATTTTATATATTGGATAAAAACTTAAAACTGACTTTAGATTATTTTATATTTCCTTTACTGTGGTCTTACATAATACTATTTTTTATTAAAAGAAGAATGTACATATGAAAAACCTTGTAAAAGTAGAAAGAGCTAGACATAATTTAACACAAGCAGGTTTAGCAAAAGAACTAAATGTATCTCGACAAACTATTCACGCAATAGAGAAGAATAAGTTTAATCCCTCTGTTACATTAGCTATAAAAATGTCGCGATTTTTTAATGTCACAGTTGAATATTTATTTGATATTGACGGTTAATTAATTAACAGAAGTCTAACACGCATTTTCTGTAAGTATTATTGCTAAATCACGTCTTACTAAAGAAATTATAATGAGCCTTACAGAACAATTAAAAGAACTAGCAGACGCTAGTGCGTCGAGACATCCAGGTGTTGCGCAAGATATTATGGCAGAGGGAATTGCTAAACTTAAGGGTACAGACATTTTAGCAAATGCAACGAAAAAAGGAGCAACTTTTCCTAACTTCAACTTACCAAATGCAACAAATAACAATGTTGAGTTATCAACCTTATTAAAAAAAGGAAAAGTAGTGCTGGCTTTTTATAGAGGTGGCTGGTGTCCTTATTGTAATCTTGAATTAAAAGCATTGCAAGAAGTACTCCCTCAAATAAAAGAGAAAGGAGCAACACTTGTTGCGATCACTCCAGAGACACCTGACAATACTTTATCTACGGTTGAAAAGAATGAACTAGGGTTTGAAGTTTTGAGTAGCAAGAATAATCAGTTAGCCAGAGACTTAGGGTTAGTGTATACTTTGCCATCAAAGCTAGTTTCTCTTTATGGTAAATTTGGTATCGACTTAGAACAGAGTCAAGGAAACGATGCTAATGAGTTGCCTATTGCTGCCACGTATATTATAGATCAAAACAACGAAATTACCTATAGCTTTTTAGCAGAAGATTATAAACTTAGAGCAGATCCTTCAGAAATTTTAAAGGTTTTATAATTATCACATTTCCGAAGAAAATAATTCGAAATTAATAAACCTCTAATCTTTTAAAAGATTAGAGGTTTATTAATTTCGAGAATCTTATAATAGTAGGCTACTTGCTTTTTTACAGTATAAAAATCAATGGCATTTATTTTAAACGACAATTGCCCTATTGATGTGGTTTGACTATCCTACTAAGTTGACATTGAATATAATTTTATTAAATAAGTTTAGACTAGTATTTGTAGTTTTACCAAGCCCTCGTCTTTATTCCTTCTTCGCACATTCTAATAATTTCGGCAATACGTTTTAGAATTGTTGGTTCTGTTTTAGCGGTTGCCAGCCATCGTAGATGACTTTTTTGATAGCCTGGTGCTAGGTTTTTATAAAATGCAAAAGCTTTTGCATTATTATCAAAGGCAACTTTTAAGGCAGGAGGGATGATACGTTGTTCTGGGCCGTCCATAATCGTCCAAGTTCCTGTTTTCTTTGCGTGATTAATAAGTTTCCATCCTGATTCTTGTATGAGACCGTCAGCTTCTAAAGAGACGACATAGGTTTTATTAAGTGCGCTCCAAGTACTTTTAAGATTACGAGGAGTAAAGAGTTGCCTTCGTTTTCCATTGCCAAGGCTTTTTACGGTGCTATCTATCCATCCAAAACAAATGGCAACCTTGACGGCTTCTTCCCAGCGCATACTAAGTTCAGGGTTCTCAACTTTGTACAATATAATGTAAACTCCTTTTGG
>JALZVC010000289.1 GCA_023301205.1 Flavobacteriaceae bacterium | reverse complement strand
AAAACAGTTGCAGAAACAGAACTAAGCTTATCTCGCCAAAATGATACGCATGAAAAATTTCAGCCTAACATGCTTTCTAGAAGCATTGTTAGAGGTACAACTTGGTTATCAAATTCTTTAAGCGGGGTGATTCCTAAAGCAACTCAAGAAAGAATTAATGCAAGCTTTGCAAAACCAGACACAAAGCAACTTACAAAAGACCAAAGTATAGACGCTCCTGCTTTTGATATGATTAGAGCATCTGTAAACTTAATGGTCGCAGGTGTATTAATATCTGTTGCAACTTCAATGAAATTACCATTATCAACCACTTATGTGACATTTATGGTCGCAATGGGTACTTCTCTAGCAGATAGAGCTTGGGGAAGAGAAAGCGCTGTGTATCGTGTAGCAGGTGTGTTAAATGTAATTGGAGGTTGGTTCTTTACCGCTTTTGGAGCACTTATAGCAGCCGGAACAGTTGTTTTCTTGATCAACTGGAATAAAGAAGTAATGATCCCTATTTTATTGCTTTTAACGGCAATTTTATTAGTACGCAATTACCTTTCTCACAAAAAGAAAAGCAATTCTACAGTTGATCCTAAAACTTTAAAAAAATCTGAAAGTAGTACGGTACAAGGTATTATTACAGAAAGTGCAACTAACATATCTAACGTAGTATCAAGAACAAACCAAATCTACACAGATGTACTTAAAGGACTTGCTAAAGAAGACAACTCAAAACTGAAAAAGAGTAAGAAAGGAGTTGCAAAACTAGAAGCTGAAGTTGAGGAATTAAGAGATAATATTTTCTTTCTCATAAAAAATCTAGACGAAACAAGTGTAAGAGGTAGTAACTTCTACATTACCATCCTAGCGTATCTAACAGATATGGCGCAATCTTTAGAGTATATCTCTAAGAAAAGTTATAAGCACGTAAATAATAATCATAAAAAATTACGCTTTAATCAGATTAAAGATCTTCAAGAAATTGATGATAGCCTAAGCGCTGTACTTACAGAAATAGCTGAAGTATTTGACAGTGGTAAGTTTGAGAGAATTAGCTATGTATTATCACGCAAAGAAGAGGTAATTAATCAAATATCAGAAAAGATACAAAGCCAAATAGAAAGAACTCGCACAGAAGAGTCAAGCCCAAAAAACACTTCCTTATACTTTAACATCTTGTTAGAAACGAAGGATCTTGCTACGGGTGTAATGAATCTTATGGAAGAGTATTACACAAGCTATAAGCGCGAGTAATTAATTTTTTAGAATACTATAGACCCCATAATTACTCAGGTATTTATGGGGTTTTTTATATTTTTACCCTATGTCTACTAACAACAATAAATTAAAAGAAGTAGCCCTTGTTTTCTTCAAGCTTGGCCTCTTTGCTTTTGGTGGTCCTGCAGCGCATATTGCTATGATGGAGGATGAAGTCGTTACCAAACGCAAATGGATGACGCGAGATCATTATCTAGACCTTATAGGTGCCACAAATTTAATTCCTGGACCTAATAGCACAGAAATGACCATGCACTGTGGGCACGAACACGCCGGTAAAAAAGGTCTTTTTGTCGCCGGAATTTCATTCATATTTCCAGCAGTTTTTATAACAGGTATTCTTGCTTATTTATATGTCACTTATGGAACATTGCCTGAAGTTACTCCTTTTATAAAAGGAATTCAGCCTGCTGTCTTAGTCATCATTGCTTCTGCAGTGTTTAAACTAGGTAAAAAAGCAATAAAAAACTGGGAACTCGCCATTATTGGCGTGCTAGTATTAACCGCAAGTCTTTTAGGAATGCACGAAGTAGTAGCGTTATTAATAGGAGGACTTCTTGGCGGGGGCTATTTTTTTCTAAAAAGCAAATCACAAAGCAATAAGCTACATAGTTTCTTTCCTTTCCTGTTACCTTTTCTTACTTCGGAAACGTTACAAAATGAAAACACTTTAAAAATATTTTTAACCTTCTTAAAGGTAGGGAGTATTCTCTACGGAAGTGGCTATGTCCTTTTCGCCTATCTAGATGCAGAACTCGTTGCAACAGGCTTATTAACAAACGCAGAACTACTTGACGCCATAGGAATAGGTCAATTTACACCTGGCCCCGTTTTATCAACGTCCACATTTATTGGGTATCAATTAGGGGGGTTCTGGGGTGCTATAGCGGCTACCACAGGAATGTTTTTACCTTCCTTTTTATTTGTGCTTATATTAAACCCATTTATCCCTAAAATGCGAAATTTACGTGTATTAGGCTATTTTTTAGACGCAGTTAATGTCGCCGCTGTAGCAGTAATGTTAGCTGTGCTGGTCACCATGAGTTTTGCCACTCTAATAGACTGGCAATCCATACTAATACTGCTTATTACCGCATTACTCGTTTTTGGCCCTAAAAAGATTTCTGTGATTTGGGTGATTATTATAGGTGCCGTTTTAGGTTATTTGCTTACCTTTTTACCATTCTAAACAACTTATAGTATGTCTTTAAATTTCCGTCAATTAGCCATTGCATTTATCGTCTTATCAAATTTCGGTTACGCTAATGCAACATTTGCACAAGAACTAACGAGTGCTGAGCTTTTAGAAAAAGCAATTACCTATCACGACCCTAATAACCAGTGGGTATCATTTAATGGTGATTTACAAGTCACTATGACTACCGCAACGGGCAGCCCTAGAGTAAGTGATATAAAGATCAACTTGCCGCAAGAACATTTCAGTGTAACGGCAAAGAGAGACACAGTTACAACTACCTACACGTTAAACAAAGAGGTATGCACTACTTCTATTAAAGAGCAACCAGAGAAAGGACAAAGAACACCTTGTGAGACAGCAATGCTTTACAAAAACTACTATACCTACCTCTATGGTCTTCCTATGAAGCTAAATGATAAAGGCACTAACATTTCAGAAACAATAGAAAGAAAAACCTTTAAAGGAAAAGAATACCTTGTTCTCGAAGCGAAGTACGATGAAGAAGTAGGAAGCGATGTTTGGTATTTCTATTTTGATCCAAAAACATACGCCATGGAGATTTATCAATTTTTCAAAACAGAAAATGGTATTGTAAAAAAGGACTCCGGAGAGTATATTTTATTGTCTAATGAACAGGAAATTGAGGGAATCAAAATGCCAAAAAATAGAGCCTGGTATTATAACAAAGACGACAACTATTTAGGCACCGACAACTTAAACTAAAATAAATTTTGTTGTAACATCTTATAACTTCTTCATTTTAATTGGTCAAAACGAAGTATTGTTCGCTTTTTACGGATACATCAAAGTGTACAACCCAAGCGCACTCGAACTCCAAGTTATTTTGTGATTTAATAGCTAAAACTTGTATAGTCTGGCATTTTTATT
>JALZVC010000288.1 GCA_023301205.1 Flavobacteriaceae bacterium | reverse complement strand
CCTTCCCTATTGGCATCTGTACCTTTAACACCGTCGCCATAATCGTTTGCAAAATTAGAAAGCACCTGAAAACCTACGGTTGTTAGGATGGCTAACCAGAAGATTGGTGTTTCATAAAACGGTTGTCTAAAAGAACTTGTCTCAACAAAACCCGAAAGCCCACTAGGAACCAAATATTCATTCCCTAAAGACACTCCAACAATAACTCCAGAAATAGAAAGCGGTAGGGTGCGCAAACGAGCGGCAGAAATCCAAGCTTTTACTTTTTGCATGTGTACATTTATCTTATAACAAAAATAAGGAATTATAATCAAGACCAAACGGTAACAAAGTTTACTTATCTACATTTTCAATGACATATTTTTCTTACTTTTAAATCTTAAATCAACTAAAAAATATGACAACATCAGGTAGTTTTTCAATTGGAGCATTAGTAATGCGTTTAGGTTTTGGAGCATTAATGCTTAGACATGGAATACCAAAATTACTTGAACTAATTGGCGGTAATCTAGAAGTTGCAGGTGACCCATTAGGAGTTGGCGCTTTATTAACTTCTATTTTAATTATTATTGGTGAAGTAATTTGCCCATTACTGGTCATTATTGGCTATAAAGTAAGACTTACGGCGATACCTGTTATAATAACAATGGGAGTTGCCGCTTTTATGATTCACGGAGCAGACCCACTCGCTACAAAAGAAAAAGCATTGCTCTATTTAATTGGTTACGTAGCAATAGCACTTATGGGAGCTGGCAAGTATAGTGTGAGTAAGCGTTAATTTTATACTCATATAAAGTATTTAATTAGATGCCAAATCATTTTATTTTAAAAATGAAGCGTACATTAATAATAGACATACGTAACTTTTTTTGCTTCGAAAACGTTCTTGATTCCCTAATATTATATGCCACAAAAACAGACTTATAGATTGCTATAACGAATATATGTAACGTTTGGTCGAATAAATTTTTATTGTCTGGATGGATTACTAAAACAAATTATCTTTATAAGCTATTCTGATTATAAATCAATAAAATCACTTATGATTTTATTGATCAGTAATTAAATTCACAAATCATGAAAAACCTTAGTAAACTTTCAATAATACTGTGCTTTAGTTGTATCTGTTTATTTGCTTCTTGCAGTAGCGATGATAATGACGCTGATCAAACTGCAGACTTGGTTGGAGTATGGCAAAGAAGTGATTTTGGCGAAACTAATGCTGAAGGTGAAATGCACGATTATAGACTCTATTTTATGAGTACAGGCAAGAGTTACGGGACTCACGGAATAAGCTATACTGATGGTACTTCAATTTCTGCTAGTTTTGGTTTTGATACGAGTATTTCTAACGATCAGCTAACACTCATTTTTGATGCGACTTCTGAAGAAATTACTACTCCAATTTCTTTTAATACAGATGGACAATTAATATTGACGGGGATAACGAATTTACCCTTTAATGAAATTGAGGATGACTCCACTTTTTAGGTGATTTTACAATTTAAATTATAAATTGACTTAAAAAGAAGAAAAATGTACATTTAAAACTCAGCCCCTAATTTTAAGGCAACGCGCAGTCCTTCTTCGCTATTAAATGCCGAAAGATTACCCACTAAGACACCAGAGGTATTAAAAAACAAACCGCCACCTACTGACGTTTTTATATCATTTGACAGATCATTGTCTATCCATACTCGACCATAATCAAAGCCGCCATAAACGCCTAAATCAAGTGGAATTAATCGTGTCTGCACACGATTTAATTTTACCCTAAGATCAGTACTTTGAACAAACGAGTTGATACCCGTAAACCGTTGATTTCTGTAGCCACGTAAGCCAGACTCGGCGCCTAAAATTGAGCCTTGGTAGAACTGTATATCATCATTAAAGTTGATGTAAGATGCTATGTTACTCACCAGCTTAACACGTTCGCCCTTATCAAAAGGAAGTCCTATAGTAAGCTTTGGATTTAAATATATAGCGTTACTAGTAGCTGTAATATTAAAAGAATTCCCTAAAGTTACGCTGGCGTCCACATCTAGAAACGGTATAATATCCTGCACATCATCAGTATACGCTGCAGTTGCAGAAATTTCTGCAAAATTGTTTTGAGTTTCGTTATTTGTATTGGCAAAAAAGGTTTCGATAAATCGATTTTCTGTCGCTTCTATATCAATGGAAGAATAGGCGAGCGACCCCTTTAATGAATATCCAGATGGATCTTGATAAGAAACAGAAGGTGCCAATCTAAATTTCTGTACACGAACCCTATTAAAACTAATTCTAACATTATCTGGATCCTCTTCATTGAGATTGACGGTCTCATTACCAAAACCAAAAAAATTGCGAGTGTAATTTGGACTCGTAATCTCTGCCTCCATCCCAAGATTTAATTTATCAAAAACATGAGTCCATTGTCCAGCATAATGAATTTCAAACCCAGAAGTAGAAAAATAAAACGAAGCGCCTAAAACATGTTGTTGCGAAAATGGGAGGTGCTGAAAACCAAAATCTGTAAGCGTATTTTCTAATCCAATACGCAATCCATCATCGACATTCACACCTAATATGGGTCTTGCTCTATTAACAAAGCGTTCTGTCTTTTTATACGTATAAGCACCAGCTTCTGGCTCATCAATTACGCGAACTTTAATAGTACTGGGAGTGACATTATTTCCTTGCGCAGTAAAATCATAAATGCGGACTTTATCAGCATTCTGTATAGTATAATCATCATTGTTCTCACCACCAAAAATATAAATTGGCACTGGTTTTTCTCCTGT
>JALZVC010000287.1 GCA_023301205.1 Flavobacteriaceae bacterium | reverse complement strand
TTTGACCATCTCTAAGGCCTACGTTAAAGAAATCTACTGCGTTTACACCGAGTTCAACCGCCCAAGGGTTGTTTTCGTCTTGTGCATTCGCTGTGCTAAATCCCAATACTAGGAAAGCTGCAACGAATAAAATGTTAAGATGTTTCATATTAGATTGTTTAATTTTAAGTGTTAATTAGTCACAAAAGTAACTTGTTAATGTTTATTAACAAAAACAAATCTATTAAATTTTTTGGAAATATATCGATATTAATAATGAGATAGTCGAAAATTATCTAAATAACCCCTAATTTTTCACCTACTATAGTAAAAGAATTTATGGCTTTATCCAGATGTTCCATAGTATGTGCAGCCGATAACTGCACTCGTATTCTAGCTTTATCTTTAGGTACTACTGGATAAAAGAATCCAATAACATAAATTCCTTCATCTAATAGCATATTTGCCATTCGCTGTGATAATTTAGCGTCATATAGCATAACAGGCACTATGGCAGAATCTCCATCTACAATATCAAAACCGGCCGCTTTCATCCCTTTTTTAAAATAATTAGTGTTTTTTTCAAGGGTATCTCTTAGTGATGTATCGTTAGATAGCATTTCGAACACCTTAATCGAAGCACCTACTATAGCAGGAGCTAATGAGTTAGAAAACAAATAAGGTCGAGATCGTTGTCTTAATATGTCTATTATTTCTTTTTTACCTGTTGTATAGCCACCCATGGCTCCTCCAAGTGCTTTACCTAAAGTTCCTGTGATAATATCAATTCTACCCATCACACGTTTTTCTTCTAAGGTACCACGTCCTGTTTTCCCTATAAAACCGGTAGCGTGACACTCGTCAATCATAACCATCGCGTCATATTTGTCAGCGAGGTCACATATTTTATCTAATGACGCGACAATCCCATCCATAGAGAAAACACCATCGGTAACAATAAGTTTATGGCGAGTACCTGCGACATCTGCTTCTTTTAATCGCTCTTCGAGCTCTTCCATATTATTATTAGCATACCTATATCTAGCTGCTTTGCATAAACGCACACCATCTATTATAGAAGCGTGGTTTAAAGCGTCGCTAATAATCGCGTCTCCAGCACCAAGAAGTGGCTCAAAAACCCCTCCATTGGCATCAAATGCTGCTGCATATAATATGGTGTCTTCTGTTTTATAAAAAGTAGCTATCTTTTTTTCTAGCGTTTTATGAATATCTTGAGTCCCGCAAATAAAGCGTACAGAAGACATTCCAAATCCGTGCGTATCCATTGCGTCTTTTGCTGCTTGTATCACTTCTGGATGATCTGATAGTCCCAAATAGTTGTTCGCACAAAAATTTAGTACTGTTTCACCGGTTGAAACCGTAATTTCTGCTCCTTGAGGGGAGGTTATGATGCGTTCAGTTTTGTAAAGTCCGTTATCTTTTATTTCTTGAATTTCTTTTTCAAGATGTTCTTTAATTTTTCCGTACATATTAATAAGAGTTATTTATGAGGTCAAATTTACTTTATTTACAATGATCTCCTTGTTGGTATAGACTAATATTTTATTGGTGACAGAAAATCCCATTTCTCGCAACGCTTGCGCATAACTTGTAAGCTGTTCTTCATGCTCATAACTTGGACTTCCAGTTTTATAATCTATAATGGTTACATTATTTTTTTTGTCAAAAATTAATCGATCTGGTCGTAAGACATATCCATCCTTACCTATTATATCACGCTCATTATCACTGGTGTTAAAATTTTGAAAGTACGACTGTAACTCAGGGTGATGTACAATTTTTTTAATGGTAACTTCAAGCAAAGCAACCTCTTCTGGTAATAAAGAGCTGTTTTCCTTTATGTTTTCTAGCACTAATGGAACATTATCAACATGATGAATTTGCTCCATCGTGTCGTGTATTAAATTACCTTGATTTATGGCATCTTGCATGGTAGTTCCCCATAATTGTGCATCTTTTGTGATGATCTCTATATTATGGTCTTCTGGATTAATGGTGATGTAGTTGGGTTTGCATAAAGTGAATTCAGATTCTTGTTGGTGCGCTACTTTTTTCTGAAATGTTCCAAACGTGTATGTTTTGTCTTCTCCTTGCCAGGTGTTATTCGCTTGTAGAAAACCCTTAAATACCTGCGGAAATGTTTTAATTTCTTCACCAGATTTTACAGTCTTTGGCGTTTCAGAAAATATATATAATTGTTCTACCGCGCGTGTAAGTGTAACGTAGAGAAGATTTATATTGTCTAGCTGCAATGTTTCTTGTCTTTGCTCATGCAGCGCTTCTCCGGCTTGACTGTAGCCTGCTATTTTACCTGAATAATTAATAAGTGTTTCATAAAACCCGCTTTTCCAATCCTCTGGCACGGGTATCCAAGTTGTGGCTTGGTTTTCTTTATAAAGAGACACATCTGCATATGGAAAAATAACCACAGGAAATTCTAGTCCTTTAGATTTATGGATGGTCATAAATTGTACCCCATTAGTCCCGCTGCCGGCACTTATTGATGCTTTTTCTCGTTTTTTTTTCCAATGTGACAAAAAACCTAAGGTGTCTACCCCTTCTTTTTGTTCGTATTCAAAGATGAAATCCATAAAACCAAAAAGGTAAGCGTCTGCTTTGACTGAAAAACCAAACTGAGAAACAATATATTCCGCGCTTTCATAAACAGATGCTTCTTTTAGTTTGGCCCAATCAAAATCTATATGGTATTTCTGTATAGTTTCAGAAAATTGCCCAGTATCATTTTTTGTAAATGAAGTAAAGAAGGCATGTTTATCTTCTTTTATCTCGAGGTGTTCATAAAGAAAGTCTAGTACGGTAACTAGTTCTTCTTTGTCTTCAGGATTTACACTAACTTTTAATAGACCTATAATAGTTTGCACAAATCCCGATTGTTCTAGTAATAACGTTTCCGAAGAAATTACAGGAACTGCATTTCCCATTAAAAACTCACTTAATACGATACCGTCTGCTCTGCGGCGCGTAAGGATACAAATGTCACTATAGGCAAAACCACTTTCAATTAAATGCTGCACGGTAGCTAAGGTTTTCTCTTCGTATGCAGTCTGCTTTTCTTCTTTATTCTCGCCATCCACAAAAGAAAGTGAAACGTACCCCTCTTCATTTTTTATAGCATCTTGATGGTTGCCATCTACATATAATTCTTGATGCGTAGGGTTATTAAAAAAACTAGAAACATAGGTGAAAAAGGAATTATTAAACGCGACGATTTCTTTAAAACTACGGTAATTAATGGGTAGATTTTCTATTTGAGCAGTCACACTAGGAAATGGAGAATAGCCATTTATCATATCTAAAAACTGCTCCGGTTTTCCGCCTCGCCACCTATAGATAGATTGTTTTACATCGCCTACTAGTAAAAGTGATCCATCTTTACTATCGGCTGTTTGTGTGAGTGTATTGTCGATAAGGGGTTGTAGATTTTCCCATTGCATGACAGAGGTGTCTTGAAATTCGTCTACAAAAAAGTGACGGTATTTCTCGCCCATTCGTTCATAGATAAATGGAGCGGGTTGGTTTTTTATCTCTTTATTTATAATTGCATTAAACTGGAAAAGCGGCAGTACGTTTTGTTCGTCTTTTAATTGCTCTAATTCTTGCTGTACTAAGTTTATCACAGAAAGTGGTGTGATTTTTCTGAGTATGGCATCTAGAAAAGAGAGGGAAGGTATTTCAGCAGAAGTGCGTTCTGTGTTTTCTATAAAAAACGGCATTAATTCTTCTATGGCTGCAACTGCTTCTGGTCTTTCTTTAAGCAGTTTTGCTGGGTATAAATTTTTTTCTCTAATTTGAAGTAGCCACTGCGTTTCTAGATTTACATTAAAATTACCAGCAGCTAGGTTAGCAAAATGTTTATAAAAACTCCCTCTACTAAAATCTTCTTGCGTTAATCCATGTAATTCCATTTTTTCCATCACTGCTTTTGCTTGTGTAATTACAGATTGTGAAATGACTTCATATTTAGACTTCAGGATTTTTTTAAACTGCGTAAAATCGTCAAGTGATTTGTTTTTTAAACTTTTTAAATGCTGAGCATCATCTTCATTAGCAAGCATTTTTGAGGTGTTAAATAAGTCAAAACCAATATCCCAAGAACGGTCATCATCTGCTTTTTCTATGGCAAAATCTATGAGGATTTTTGTCACAGCGTCATCTGTTCCTGCTTTATTAATCAGTGCATCTACAGCTTCGGTTAGTAAGCTGTCAATGTCAAGCATCACCTCAAAATTAGACGGTAATTTTAAATCTTTTGCAAAAGTGCGTATCAATCTATGATTAAAACTATCAATAGTCTCTACGCTAAAGGCTGCATAATTGTGTAATAAATGAGTAAGGGTAGCGCTCGCTCTTTGCTTTAGAACAGTAGCTTCTAGATTTAAATCTTCAGCGATGTCCAGAAACATATCTGGCGGATTCTCAAGAACTTTTTTGTCTGCAAACAAAATTAAACAAGATACGATGCGCTCTTTCATTTCGGCTACAGCCTTATTAGTGAACGTTAACGCAAGTAATTGTCTGTAATAGCTTAAACTAGACTGCTGTAATACTGTGGTTAAATAGCGTTTTACTAGGCTATAGGTTTTGCCACTACCTGCAGCAGCGTCATATATAAAAAATGGAGATGCGATTTTCAATTCGATTATTTTATGCAGTATAAAAATACAGATTAATTGGAAGTAAAGAACTATCAATTACATCTATTGCAAGATAAAAACGTTATAAATACTATAACATATTAATACGATACATTTATGTATTTTTGAGCTACTTTAAAGAAGTATTAACTTAAAACAACAAATTATGGCTTTTGAATTACCAAAGTTACCTTACGCATATAACGCACTTGAACCAAATATAGATGCAAGAACGATGGAAATCCATCATGGAAAACATCACAATGGGTATACATCTAAGTTAAATGCTGCTATTGAAGGAACAGACCTAGAAGGAAAAACTATTGAAAATATTTTAATGAACCTAGATATGGGTAATAAAGCGGTCCGTAATAATGGTGGTGGTTTTTATAACCACAGTCTTTTCTGGAATGTAATGTCTCCTGATGGAGGTGGTGAGCCAAGCGGCGAATTAATGGCTGCAATTAAAAGTTCTTTTGGGAGCTTTGCAGATTTTAAAGAGAAATTTTCTACGGCTGCAAAAACGCAGTTTGGTTCTGGATGGGCTTTCTTATGTGTTACAAAAGAGGGTTCTTTAGATGTTTGCGGATGTCCTAATCAAGACAATCCATTAATGCCAGGCGTAGGTTGTGATGGCAGTCCTATCTTAGGATTAGATGTGTGGGAACACGCATATTATTTAAACTACCAAAACAGACGTCCAGACTATGTAGAAGCATTTTTTAATGTGATTAACTGGGAAGAAGTAGGTGCACGTTTTATGGAGAATAAATAACAGCATTTTGTTATCAAATAATAGGAGTCCCTTTTTCTAATTTTTTAGGAAAGGGGATTTTTTTTCTTCTGAAATATCAAAGATATAATAGCAGTTAGGGTGTTTGATACTTCTCAAAAATACCGGTATCTGTAGCTGTCCATAAGGCTGCTTTTTGTCCGGCTTCTTTAAGACCCCTATTTGCCCAGCTATTACAAGTCTTGAAAATACTATAACTACCCTTTGCTTCGTAGAAAGCGTCTGTTGTTGTGTAATTACTATCTGTTACTATATGTTGCAACGTGCCATCTTCATTTAATTCAAAACTGTTTAACATATAGTTTATAAGTCGGTCATATTGTTCTGCACTTATGTTTATTTTAATACAGTTTTCATTTTCTTCTAAACGCTTGTAATAGTTTGTATGTATTGCCGAAGTACTTAATCCAGTCGCGGCATTAAATGCGGTAGAAAACTTTAAATCTCCCCAAGTGGGCGTGTCTAGATAAAACCCCTTATCACCCCAACCCATTGCTAGAAAAGGATACTGAGCAGTAGCCTCTTTTGTATGCTGAGGTTTTATTAATAATGTCCAGTCTATTTGAGTAGTAATAGATGGGACAACGATATCTGTGTGTACTCCGTTAGTTAAAATATAGACAGTAACGTCATCTTGTGTTTCGGCTTCTCCATCAATTGTAATTTTTGATAAAATTAAAGCGATGACCACATAGCTTAACAGCGCAAGTAAAAAATACCCCACAGCTTTTAAAATGAAAATAGTCGTTTTTTTCAATTAGGGCTTATTTTAGTGACTAAAGTAGTTAAAGATATTGAGAAGTAAAAAGATGTTTTATCTGAGGGCTTATTAAAACCGCTCGCATAATATTTAGTGCTAGGCTTTAAGTATAAGCTGTGCTCGCGACCCCAGTTTTGAAAA
>JALZVC010000286.1 GCA_023301205.1 Flavobacteriaceae bacterium | reverse complement strand
GTAATTGTTAAATAGTAATCTCCAGCTTTTGTTGATCTTACATCAAAGAAATAAGTACGTCTTCCTGCACGCATCACTTTACTAAAAATCTCTTCTTGCTCACCCGAATAATTATCGCCCATTGGTATATTGTTTATTTTATTTTTCAAATCTAAAAAAAAAAGGAATAACCTATCCCTTTTTTATAGTTCTTTTTCAAGAAGTTGTTTTGTGTATAGCTCTTTATAATAGCCTTCTTGGTTAACGAGTGCATTATGACTGCCTTCCTGCAAGATTTTTCCGTCTTCTAAAACAATAATTTTATCTGCATTTTTAGCAGAAGACACCCTATGGCTTACAATAATCACAGTTTTATTTGCCGCAATTTTGTTGAGATTGGTTAGTATTTCTTCTTCAGTTTCGGTGTCAACGGCAGACAAGCAATCGTCAAATAATAAGATTTCAGGATCTTTTATTATCGCTCTTGCAATGGCAACACGTTGTTTTTGGCCTCCACTTAAAGTAATGCCGCGCTCACCTAATATGGTATCATAGCCTTTAGAAAATCCTATAATATTTTCGTGAATTGCTGCTTTTTTAGCAGCCTCTTCTACCTCGTCATCTGTGGCATTTTCTTTACCAAATTTAATATTATTACGTATCGATTCGCTAAACAAGAACGCATCTTGTGGCACATAACCAATAGTATTGCGCAATGAATTTAGATTTAGATCTGCTATAGAAGTATCACCAACAAGCAAGGTGTTTTCTGAAACGTCATACAATCTACCTATAAGCTCTAAAATGGTAGATTTTCCAGAGCCTGTATTTCCTATTATAGCCAAGGTTTCTCCGGGATTTACCGTAAATGAAATGTTTTTAAGTGCGGTTATATTGGTGTCATCGTAGGTAAAGCTTAGGTTTTTAAAAGCTATTTTTCCATTAATTGGCGTTTCAGTAGTTGTTCTATTGACGATGGTAGGTTTGGTGTCTAAAAACTCATTAATTCTTTTTTGAGAAGCTTCTGCTTGCTGTATCATCGAGGTCACCCAACCTACTACTGCAACGGGCCAGGTAAGCATGTTTACATAAATAAGAAACTCTATAATAGTCCCTACCTCTGCGATCTCTCCATTTATATAACGAGAACCTCCTATATAAACCACCAATAAATTACTAAGTCCAATGAGTAATAGCATCAACGGAAAAAATAACGCTTGCACTTTAGCGAGATCGACATTTTTTTCTTTGCTTGTTTCTGCTAAATCTACAAACTGTTTGTTAATGGCTGGTTCTATACCATAGGCTTTAATTACAGAAATACCGCTAAAACTCTCTTGTGTAAATGTGGTTAACTTAGATAAATACTGCTGTACCACCGTACTTTTTTTATGAATTAACCGGCTTAATTGATAGATAGCTATTGATAAAATGGGTAATGGCGCGATGGCATATAAAGTGAGGATAGGCGCTTTATAAAACATATAAGAAATCGTCAAAATAAATAAGGTAATGGTAGAGGTACTGTACATTAGCGCAGGCCCTGTATACATCCTAACCTTAGAAACATCTTCGCTAATGCGGTTCATTAAATCTCCCGTACGATTCTGTTTGTAAAAACTAAGACAGAGCTTTTGGTAATGTTGATACACCTCATTTTTAAGGTCATACTCAATATATCGCGATACAACAATAAAGGTCTGTCGCATCATAAAGGTGAAAAAAGCGGAGAGGAGTGCTGCTGCAAGAAGAAATAAAATGTTTTCTAATAATCCAGATTCTAGAGCATCACGTGAAATTTCTTTCTCCAGATAAAATGATTTCATAATATTTATGCTATCTCCAATTAAACTGGGCACAACTATTTTAAAAGAAGTAGCAATAATGGTTATAAAAATACCAAGAACAAGACGCCCACTGTATTTTTTAAAATATTTATTTACCTTTTTTAATTCTTTCATAAAACACCTAAGCGTTATCTTTTTTGGTTATTTGTAAGTATAAGAAAGACATTCGTCCTAAGAACAATTAGTTCGAGATATTTCTCTTAGCTCTTTCAAGGAGTGCAGCGACTGATCTTTCTTCTTTCCTCTCTTTTTTTAAAAATAATTTATTAACAAATTCGCATTTTCGACTACTTGTATTGTGAATTCCTTGATAATGGTGTAATATTGCACGTCCTTTTTGAGGATGTCTTAAAACTAAAGAAATATGACAACAGACGTAATCCAAGCTAACGAACTCCATAAAGTAGACCCAGTTTTTGGTCAACTATCATTTGATAACCACGAACAAATTGTTTTTTGCAATGACAAAGATACTGGTTTAAAAGCAATAATTGGAATTCATAATACCGTTTTAGGTCCCGCTTTAGGTGGTACCAGAATGTGGAATTACAATAGTGAAGCCGAAGCAGTAAATGACGTATTAAGACTCTCTCGAGGTATGACGTTTAAGTCTGCTATTACTGGATTAAATCTAGGTGGAGGTAAAGCAGTTATTCTAGGGGATGCAAAGACGCAAAAGACACCAGAATTGATGCTAAAGTTTGGTGAGTTTGTTCATTCTTTAGGGGGGAGATACATTACGGCAGAAGATGTTGGGATGGCAACAAGCGATATGGATTTGGTGCGAACAGTAACTCCGTATGTTACCGGAATTTCTGAAGATAAAGGAGGAGCGGGTAATCCTTCACCTATTACTGCTTATGGTGTGTATATGGGTATGAAAGCTGCAGCTAAATATAAGTTTGGCTCAGATGTACTTGAAGATAAAATAGTATACGTAGAAGGTATAGGTAATGTAGGAGAAGCATTAGTAGAGCACTTAAGTAATGAAGGTGCTAAAGTGATAATCTCAGATATCAACCAAAGCAGATTAGAAGAAGTAAGAGATCGTTACAGTGTGAAGATCTATGAAGGTAAGGACTTACACTCAGAGCAAATGGATATTTACGCGCCTTGTGCACTAGGGGCTACCGTTAACGACACAACAGTTGCAAAACTAGAAGCTAAAATAATAGCAGGAGCTGCAAACAATCAATTAGCGAATGAAGTTACCCACGGGAAAATGCTTCAAACTAAAGGAATTGCTTATGCGCCAGATTTTCTAATCAATGCTGGAGGTATTATTAACGTGTATGCAGAACTAGAAAATTATGGTAAGAAAGAGATAATGCGAAAAACTGAAAATATCTATAATACGACCTTAGAGATTTTCAGTAAAGCAGAACAATCTGGATTAACTACGCATCAAGCGGCACTAGAAATTGCTCAAGCTCGAATTGAAGCTCGTAAATCAGAGAAAAAATAAATATTTAAAAGATAATTAAGATTATCTTTGCAGCGCAAGAGAAATTCTTTTGCGCTGTTTTTTATTGACCAACCTTCGGTAAACTAAGTTTCCGAAACACAAAAAGTTCTTTTAAATATGCTCACCAGAAGACATATACGTATTAAAGTGGTACAAACTATTTACGCCTTTAACCAGACGGATAATCGCGATTTAGACAAGCAAGAAAAGTTTTTGCATTATAGTATTGACCAGATGCACGACTTGTACGTTTTAATGCTCCAAGTGCTCGTAGAAATGCAAAAACTGGAAGAGGCATTTGTTAAAAAGTCGCAGCTTAAGCATTTAGCTACAGATAGCGAGAAGAATCCCAGCCGTAATTTTATTGATAATAAATTAATCAACCTAATAACCTTTCATCAAGGGTTACAGGAGACGGTGCATAATAGAAAATTAGATTATTGGTCACTAGATGATGAGTACATTACCATTCTATTACGAGAACTTCGCCAGCGTGATTTTTATACCAATTACTTAAAATTAAACAACCCTAACTTTGTAGAAGATAAAGAATTTGCATTGCGGATTTATAAGGATGTGATTGCGCCTAATGAAAAGCTTTACGAATACTTAGAGGACAAACGACTTACTTGGGTAGATGATTTTGCTATTGTAAATACCTCACTTGTAAAGGTTCTAAATAAATTAAAGGAAGGAAATGCTGAGTCTACATTGATTCCAGACTTATATAAAAACGAAGATGATAGGGAGTATGCCACAACGTTATTTAGAAAAGTGGTGCTCAATGAGGATAAGTTATCAGCAATGATAGAAGGTAAAACACCTAATTGGGATCAAGACAGGATTGCAGACTTGGATATGATCATCATTAAAATGGGAATCGCAGAGTTCCTTTATTTTCCATCTATACCAACTCGGGCAACGATTAATGAATACCTTGAGATTGCTAAAGAATACTCGACCCCAAAGAGTAGTATTTTTATTAACGGAATCTTAGATAAGCTAGTTAAAGAATTAATCGCTTCAAAAGAACTTAATAAAATAGGGCGTGGGCTTCTTTAGAAGCTAAAAAATTCTTATTTTTACGCCGCTTAAAAAAACAAATAATTTATATTATGAAAAAATCAATTTTATTAGTAGCAATACTAAGTGCATTTGCTTTTACTTCTTGTAAAGACAACGCAGCAGAAAAAGTAAATCTAGACAACGTAGCAGAAGCTGCAGATCGTGACGCAACAGCAGGTAACTTCCCTAAGATGGAATTTGCTAATACAGTGCA
>JALZVC010000285.1 GCA_023301205.1 Flavobacteriaceae bacterium | reverse complement strand
TTTAGTTGATTATTAAAGTCCATTATTTCAGTCACCACGTTTATGTTTTTTGTTACCGTTGCTTTGTTTATTTGTTGTGATTTAGTCCCCAAACACCAAAGGTCATAATTTTTAGAGGCACATACTTTTTGGTTAAACTCTTCTAGGTATTCATTTATAGAAGTAGGTTCTGTGGTGAGATAGGTCATAAAAATCAAATCGTTATGGTGCTTTGTCACATGCGTCAAACTATCTAGTGGGATGTTTCTCCCTAAGTACAGTGTTTGAAAACCAGCGTTTATCAACAAGTATTGAGTATACAATAGTCCTAAGTCATGTATTTCTTTATATGGAAGGTAAAGCGCAACTACCGCATTACTTTTTTTCTTAAATCGTTGTAACGATTTGTCAATCTGTATCGTGGTTTTTTGTCGCACTAATTCAGAAATATACCGCTCGTGTACAGGGTCTATTGTGCCTATAAGCCACAAGTGCCCTAGTTCTTTTAATAAAGGAATAAGAATTTCTTCAAATGATTGCTCAAAACTGTACTGTTTTGTCATTTCATTATAAGTCTTGTCAAACAATTGATAATCAAAACTAAACATCCCTGTTTTAAATTGATTGATGAGGTAAGCGTCTATTGATGAAGAGTTTAAATCTTTTGATAATTTATTAATCTCTGTATCGCTGAGTGAGGCAATTTTAGATATTTTATGCCCTTGATTGTAAAGTTGTGTTACATTAAGGAGTTTTTTTAATCCTTCTAAATCATATTTCCTTATGTTGGTATCCGTTCTATCTGGACAAAAAAGGGCATACCTTTTTTCCCATATTCTTATAGTATGAGCTTTTACACCGCTTAAATTTTCTAAGTCTTTAATGCTAAATTCTGTCTTTATTGCCAAGGTGCTATGTTTACTTAGTTCGTATCGTTCAAAAATAGGCTATTAATACATTGGATGGTTGTTTTTGTTTAATAATATTTTAGTAAAATCAAACAGTTGTAGGGATGTTTTTAAATAATCTGTCAATACGGCTACTATGTTTTCTTCCTCTGAAAATTTAATACGTTTGATAACTAGTGAATTTTTTGAGGTTTGTGTTATTGTAGCATAAGATAAATTTCCCGTTTTATAAAAAAGAAGATTACTCTAAATTATATAGTTCACTAAATTTTAATAAGTGAAGCGTGGTGTACTATTTAGTATATTTCAGAAATAACAATCAGTGTTTAAGAAATTTGAAAAGTGTACGCTGAAAAAATTATTTGTAAATTGTTGCGACATCTTAGGCAGCTAAAAACCAATTTTAAAAATGAGTAACTATCACATTAAACACTTAGAAGAATATTTTCAAGTTTATAGAAAATCTGTAATAGATCCAGAAGTTTTCTGGGAAGAAATAGCAGAAGAACATTTTCTATGGCGAAAAAAATGGGACAGGGTTTTACAATGGGATTTTAAAAAACCAGAAGTCAAATGGTTTGAAGGTGCAAAATTAAATATCACAGAAAACTGTATTGATAGGCATCTGGAGATACGAGGTGATAAAACAGCAATCTTATTTGAGCCCAACAACCCAGAAGAAGCGGCGCAACATATTTCTTACAAAGAATTATATCATCGTGTAAACAAATGTGCAAACGTGCTTAAAGCTAAGGGAATTAAAAAAGGGGATCGAGTATGCATTTACTTGCCCATGATTCCAGAATTAGCCATATCTATATTAGCTTGTGCTCGTATTGGGGCCATCCATTCTGTCGTATTTGCCGGGTTTTCTTCTAATGCCTTAGCGACAAGAATAAATGATTGCGATTGTAAAATGGTGATCACATCAGACGGTTCTTACAGAGGTGTTAAAACGATAGACTTAAAAGGCATAGTAGACGCTGCGCTAGAAGATTGTGATGGTGTGAGTAACGTATTAGTGGTAAAACGCACTAAGGCAACAATAGCTATGAAGGACGGTCGTGATGCGTGGTTACAACCCTTGTTAGATGATGCTAGTGATGAGCTCGTTGCCACAGTTATGGATGCAGAAGATCCATTATTTATACTCTACACCTCTGGCTCTACAGGGAAGCCTAAAGGTATGGTGCACACTACTGCGGGTTATATGGTGTATAGTGCATATACCTTTAAAAATGTTTTTCAATATAGAGAAAATGATGTGTATTGGTGTACGGCAGATATTGGCTGGATTACAGGACATAGCTATATTGTATATGGTCCTTTAGCAAATGGAGCTACAACGGTTATGTTTGAGGGTGTGCCTAGTTATCCAGATTTTAGTAGGTTTTGGCAGATTGTTGAGAAGCATAAAGTAACGCAGTTTTATACCGCACCTACTGCCATTAGAGCCTTAGCTAAAGAAGGCGTATCCTTTGTAGAAAAACATGATTTGTCGTCGTTAAAAGTATTAGGCACTGTAGGGGAGCCTATTAATGAAGAAGCCTGGCATTGGTATGACGATAACATAGGAAAGAAAAAGGCACCTATTGTAGATACTTGGTGGCAAACAGAAACGGGCGGTATAATGATAACTCCTATACCTTATGCCACACCAACGAAGCCGACCTATGCGACTTTACCTTTTATTGGCATCCAACCTGCCTTAATAGATGGAAATGGCGACGAGATTAAAGGAAATCAAAGTGATGGACATCTCTGTATAAAATTCCCTTGGCCTAGTATTGCACGAACCATTTGGGGAAATCACGAACGTTATAAAGACACGTATTTTTCTGCTTATGATAATATGTACTTCACAGGTGATGGCGCTTTACGTGACGAAGTAGGGTACTATAGAATTACAGGCCGCGTAGATGATGTGATTATCGTATCTGGTCATAATCTGGGTACTGCGACTATAGAAGATGTCATCAATGAACATCCTGCAGTATCTGAAAGTGCTATTGTAGGTTTTCCACATGACGTTAAAGGAAATGCGCTCTATGGCTATGTCACCTTAAAAGAAACAGTAGAGGGTGGTAAACATGATAATTTAAGAAAAGAGATTAATCAAATTATTACCGAGCAGATTGGGCCGATTGCAAAATTAGATAAAATCCAATTTACTACAGGTTTACCTAAAACCCGATCTGGAAAAATAATGCGTCGTATTTTAAGAAAAATTGCCAGTAAAGACACGGCTAACCTAGGAGATACCAGTACGCTTTTAAATCCTGAATGTGTAAAGGATATTATGGAGAATGTGTTGTAGGGTTTTGGGGCGATATGCTTGTTTAAGGACGAGACAATCCGTGATACATTAGCAGATATCTGGACAAATAAAACAGGACAGAACAATATAATTGGCAATGGGGAAGGCTCTGATCTTAGTGAAAAAGAGGCTTTAAAAGGAAGAGCCAAGCGAAAACCATTACTCAGATAATGATGCGTAACCTCATCACAATAGCACAGGAAAACGGAGAGCCAGAATTAGAGAAGTCCTATTGGAATACGTATTACTGCCAACAGAATATTGTAACAGCAGATGGTCGTTTATACGGGAAATATTTTAAAAACAGATTTTGAACTTTATGCTGTGCTAATAGCAAAGCTGAAATGATTAATAGATGCTACCCTATTCTAAAGGATTGGAAAGAACCTTGCTTTCTAACTTTGACAGTTAAGACTTGCAAAGCCCATCAATTAAAAGCATACATAAATAAGTGTCAAATCGTAAAGTAAAGACAGTGAGGGTCTTTAAAAGTTCTTAGATTTTGATTTAATGGTTGAGTTGTTAAGCAACAAGATGCTGTCAAAAAGAATCAAAGCGTTTTTACTTTTTTTGATAGCTTAGTTTATATATGTTTTCTTTTGTTTGTTAATGTTTATATAACGTACAACTACTTGTCCATTACTAGTACAGTACATGTTTTATATGTGTATTACTTTAAATGGAAGCAAATACAGTCAAATTTTATGGAGCCGAGAAGTTGCTAATTTTTACTCTTCTTTTTTCTTTCCAGCCATCTTTTTCTTGCTTAATTTGAAGCTGAAATCTTTACTAAAAACTGAAAATTAATTGAATTATGTTCCCGAAATTTCTAACTTCAATTACTAAAAGAAACCCTTAAAAGGTTAAAAACCCCTTATTTTGTTACAAAATATTGATTAAACACCCCTTATTTTGTTACAATATATATGTAAAACACCCTTTACTTTGTTACAAAAATAGTATATATTTGTCCTTATTATATTACAAAAGCAATAAAATTGAACTTTAAGAGACACATAAATAAGTATTTGATACAATGGAAGCAATCTGCTAGTCACAAACCTTTAATATTGAGAGGCGCAAGGCAGGTTGGAAAAACAACATTAGTCAAAGACTTCGCTAAGACATTTACACACAGCGTTTTATTGAATCTTGAAAAGACTAAAGATCTTAGGTTTTTTGAAGATTATGATGATGTCAAAACTATAAAAGACGCATTATTTTTTGAGTTTAATATTTCTACTAATGCTACATCTGATACATTACTTTTTATTGATGAAATTCAGGAATCTCCTAAAGCTATTCAATTACTACGTTATTTTTATGAAGAGATTCCGGAATTACATGTCATAGCAGCTGGTTCTTTATTGGAATTTGCAATGCAAGAGGTAAAGAGTTTTCCTGTAGGTAGAGTGGAATTTCTGTATCTACATCCTTTAAATTTTTCAGAATTTTTAGTAGCTATTGAACAACAACAGGCATTTGAGCAATTAAATCAAATTCCAATAAAGGAGTATGCCCATACCAGCTTACTAGACTTGTTTAATACCTATACAATTATTGGTGGTATGCCAGAAATTGTTAAAACATACCTAATCAATAATAGTATTGCTGATTTGCCAAAGGTGTATGAAAGTATTTGGGCGACGTATAAAAACGATGTCGAAAAGTATACCTCTAATAATACCGAGCGGAAAGTAATTAAGCATATCATGGATGTTGCTCATTTATATGTGGATCAGCGAATTAAATTTCAAAATTTCGGAAATTCTAATTATCGCTCTCGAGAGGTTGGTGAAGCATTTCGAAATTTAGATGATGCCAAAATTATTCAATTGATCTATCCGTCAACCGATTTGGAAGTACCAATAAAACCAAATATAAAAAAATCTCCAAGGTTGCAGTTTTTAGATACGGGACTTATCAATCATGATTTAAAGATTCAGACCGAATTATTAGCACTTGATGATTTGAGTACTAGTTACAAAGGAGCTATCATACCGCATATTATTACACAAGAAGTACTATCCTTAAACACCATTAATAATCATAAGCCACATTTTTGGGTTCGTGAAAAGGCACAAGCCTCATCAGAAGTAGATTTGGTGGTTCAATATCAAGATAAAATTATTCCTGTCGAAATTAAATCAGGTTCAACAGGTACATTAAAATCGCTACATGAATTTATAGAACGAACAAATCACCATTATGCCATACGCATGTATGCTGGTAGTTTTAATATTGAAGAACACAGTACGCCAAAAGAAAAGAAACCGTACAAACTCATGAATTTACCATATTATTTGGGTACTAAACTACCTGAATACATTGCCTATTTCATTAAGAATTATTAGAAACCTTTACAAAATAAAGTAGACCGAAATCTTTACTAATTTTCAAGGTTTTTTTTAATACCGCAAATCAAAGCGATTTCTTTTAGATAAGCATTGGATTTCTGATTACGCAACACAGGTAGCACGCAGTCTCCATTTAAAACTTTAGGGGTGCTACTTAATCGTGGAGACGGAGCGACAGCGTTCGAACTTTTTGAATAGGGATATACATCTAATCATCTCAAAATTAGTAACTTTTGATAATCGAGTAGTTTAACTATTGTTATAAAAAATCTTCACTTTTTTATATGTAATTACGTATATAAATTAGTTTTCTGCCTTATTTATATGTTTTAGCATATAGTTTAGTATATTTGTGTATAATTATATTTAATTACATATAATGAAAGAATTAGCAGAATTTGTAAAAGAACGTAGAAAAGAAGTCGGTTTAACTCAAGAAGAGTTCGCAGATAGAGCAGGAGTAGCGCTTACGGTAATCCGAAAAATAGAGCAAAATAAAACAAATTTAAACTTGGGTAAAGTGAA
>JALZVC010000284.1 GCA_023301205.1 Flavobacteriaceae bacterium | reverse complement strand
GGGAAAATATCTTTTTGAGCCTTTTCTTTAATCTCTAAAATCTGTTCTGCTGCAGTCACCATGTTTTTTCCAGAACGTTTTTTAACATCTAGCATCACAACACGTTCTCCAAACTCTCTGGCAAAGGTAGTTTTGTCTTTTTCTTTAAAACTAACGGCAGCCACATCTTTTAAATACACAATGTTACCGTCTTGATTTTTTACAACAAAATTTTCAAGTGCTTCTGGCGTTTCGATTTCTCCTAAAATACGTATTGTTCTTCGCTGTCCACTGGCCTTAAAGTTACCTGCAGACAAGGTCATGTTTCCATTAGCAATTGCATTTTGTATATCATTAAAGCTAATAGAGGCCGCCATCATTTTATAGATGTCTACAGCAACTTCTACTTCTTTTTCTTGTGCGCCACGAATGTCTACTTTTTTAATCTGGTCAAGATTTTCAATTTCATCTTGCAAGTATTCACCATACTCTTTCAATTTTGCTACAGGGTAATCTCCAGAAATATTTATATTAAGAATAGGAATCTCCTCACTCATACTTAACTCAAAAACATTAGGTTCTACTTTAGCGCCATTAAAAGTAGGCCAGTCTTCATTAGAGGTCTCTGCATCTATCTCGTCTTTAACTTTTTGTTTTGCCTTGTCAACATCAATACTCTCGTCAAACTCAACAACTACCATAGAGTAATCTTCTTGCGAGGTTGAGGTGATTTCAACAACATTACTCACAGTTTTAAGTTTGTCTTCAAGCGGATCTGTAATAAGTTTTTCAATATCCTCTGCTGTGTTTCCTGGGTAGATAGAACTAATGTAAATTTTAGTTTCTTTTATTTCTGGGAAATTCTCACGGGGCATATTTATGTAAGCACTTGTGCCTAAAAATAAGACCAAAGCCATAATCATATAGATCGTGGTTTTGTTGTTAATTGCCCAAGAAGAGAGTATAAACTCTTTTTCGGTATTTTTTTTCTTTTTTGTCATGTTTACTGCCCGTGCAAACGGGTAAATTTAAATTCAGACTAAATTTCACTTTAACCAGTTTCTATTATTCTCCTCGGAAATATTAAAACCATTGACATTTCCGAAGTTAAAATAACGAGTCCTTTACTATTTAATAATCTTTACAGTTTGCCCATCTTTTACGCTACGAGCTCCTTCTAAAATTATTTGATCTCCATTTTTTAAACCTTCCAATACCTCAATCACATCTCCTTGTTTTTTTCCAGTTTTGATAATAACTCTTTTTGCTACTGCCTTAGATTCTAATACATCACTTAAGGTGTATATGTATTGTTCTCCGGCTGCATTTTCAGAGATGATGCTCTGTGGTATTAGGATCGCCTTTTCATTGGTATAATCGTTAATCTTTAATCTAGCCGTAAGATTAGGCTTGATCATTTTATCTTTGTTAGGAACATTTATTTCGGCCTTAAACGTGCGATTGTTTGGGTTGATAAAAGATCCCGTTTTTGCTATTTTAGAAGCAACCGTTTTTCCTAATACTGGAAAGAACACCTCTACATTTTTACCCTTTACCACATCGTTAATATAGGTTTCTGGAACAGCTGCTTTTATGTACATGTTTTTTAAGCTAACAATACGCATCAATTGAGACTGTCCTGGTGCAACAACGCTACCTTGTTCTGTAATAATGTCATCTATTGTGCCTGAAAACGGCGCCCGCACTGTAGCTTTTGCTATTTGTTGTCTCATAGAACTCATTGCCTTTTGTAGCCCTTCGTACCCAGACTTTGCTTGTAAAAATTGAATTTCACTTCCTATTTTTTGATTCCAAAGTCGTTCTTGACGCTCAAAAGTAGTTTTTGCTAAATCTGATTGTACTTGCATCTGCGCTAACTGCTGGCTCATACCACCATCATCTACAGTAGCTAGTATTTGCCCCTTAGAAACACGTTGCCCTTCTTTTACATAAACGCGAGTTAATACACCGCCCATCTCTGGAGTAACCACCATATTTTGGTCCGTTTCCACACTACCTTGGAGCTCTAAAAAGTGGTTAAACACTTTTTCTTCAGCTTTAAAAGCGGTAATCAATGGCAGATTTCCTTCTGGGCTTAATGCCTCTAATTTTTCGTCTAGCTCTTTTAATTGCGAGCTAATATCCTGTTGCTGTATAGCAAGCTCATCACGCTTTTGTTGGATTTCTTTAAGGTCTCCATTTTCTAGTAGTGTAGCGGTCGAGAGCGCTTCCTGTTTATCTCCACAAGCTGCAAAAACTGCAGTTAAGAGGAATACGATTAGTGCTTTTTTCATTTTCTATTGTTTTTTAATTGTGTCGATGCGTTGATTAGTTGTTGTTCTTCACCTCACCCGAGCGTATTCTCAATTGTGGTGTGTTTAATATGGTCTCGATTTCTGCTTTGGCAGTTATTAAGTCAAGCATACTCTGAAAATATTGTTGCTGCGCGCTGTATAATTGCGTTTGGGCTTGACGTAAATCAAAACTGGTGCTGAGTCCTTCTGTAAATTTTATTTGATTTTTATTCTCAATGCGTTCAGAGAGGGAGAGATTTTGTTTCGCGTTCTCATATTTCTCTATGGCAAATTGATAATTGCTTCTGGCCGTATTTAGTTCTAGCGTAACTTGTTCTTTGGTCTCTTCTAGTTGTGTTTCTGCTTGATCAAGAGCTATTTTGCTGCGTTTGGTTTGCGCATCACGCAAGCCACTACTAAAGATAGGAACATTAAGGTTAAACCCTAAGGTAGAAGCTTGAAACCAGGGTTGATCTCCGTTAAGAAATGTAAAACGATCACTAAAGGCAGTAGTGCCATAATTTATAAAAGCAGATAAGGATGGTAATGCTTTACTTTGTTCTAATTGCATTTCTAAATCTCTTTGCTCTGTAAGGTTTAAAGCAATTTTATAATCTACGTTTTCTTCAATGGACAATTCTTTGTCTAAAACGGCTGTATTTCCAGATTGTAATATTAGGTTATCCATACGGTCTGTCAAAGTCACTGTTGCAGCTATGGGTATACCTACCGCAAGATTAAACATTTGTCTTGCTATTGTGTTGCTGCGTTTTAAATTTCTAAGTTGGGTGTCAACGTCTAGCAAAGTGATCTCTAGTTGTTCTACACTTTCCTCCTCGATAAGACCATTAAGATAGATTTGTTTGGTTTCAAAAAGATTTTTTTCAAGCGTTGTTTTATTCTTCTCAAAAATAGTAATCAATTCTTCAGATAATAAGATGCTACCATAGGCATTAACTACTCCTTTGCGCACTTCAAGTCTCGTTTTTTCTGTTGTGTTTTCTGAAAAACTAAGGAAGGATTTTGCAGCTTTTAATCCCACTAAATAACTCCCGTCAAAAATGAGTTGGTTAAGTGTTGCCGTTGCATTTGCGGTGTGCCTTGTGCCAAAGACAATAGGGACAAATGTACCAGGAGTACCCGCTACAAATTCTGCCGGGATTAGTGAAACAGGTTGTTTTATGTTATCGTTATAGCTCAGTCCACCATTAATTTGTGGTAATCCTGCGGCGGTAGTTTCCCATTTTTGCTTGATTGCCTTCGCGATATCTCTACGTGCGTTTATTGCCGTATAGCTACTATCTACCGCAAAAGAAATTGCTTCTTCTAGACTAAAGCTGTAGTCTTTTTTCTGCTGTCCAAACGCTGCAAACGAGAATAATAAAGTAAATGATATAAGGGTTAGATTACGCATTTATTTGTTGTTGTTTATAAAAGTTTTTAGAGTCTCAAGACCTTTTGGAGTTGCAATTCCTCTTAGATGATATTCAAGATACATTTCAAAAAGTGCTTTTTTGGGAAATTGGTGAGTAGGGAACATCCCATCGTCTTTAATGCCATACACACCTAAAAAATATACTTTAGAAATAAAGTCAATATCTAAATCTTCACGGTATAAGCCTTGTGAGACCCCTTTTTTAAGATTTTCTAGGGTGCACTCCGTCATTTTTTCATATTGCATCACCTTAAGATTTTCTGCTATTTGAGGATAATACTTTTGCAGTTGGTATTGTGGTGATGACTTTTCGTCTTTTAAGCGCTCCATCACTAGCTTCTTAATTTCATAAAGCTCCTCTATTGGGTTTTTGTTTTCTTCATGAATCTTGTCAATACCGCGAGAAATTATATTAAATAGACTTACGGTAACTTCATCAACCAAGGTAGTTTTATTGCTGAAATGTGCATAAATTGTTTTCTTAGAAATGCCTATTTCCGAAGCAATATCATCCATCGTAACACTCTTAAAGCCAAGGGTAATAAATAAATCTGTCGCTTTCTGTATTATTTTTTCTTTCATCTTGAGTGCCCGATGAGTCGGGTAACTTTCTAGGCTAAAACATTGAGAATTTTTACACTAACGCGCTTTAGTGGAGTGCAAAGATATAG
>JALZVC010000283.1 GCA_023301205.1 Flavobacteriaceae bacterium | reverse complement strand
TGTGGTATAGGCTTATATGGTTTTGGCAACGACCCCCGCTTTAGTGAAGCGCTTATTCCCGTACTCTCTTTAAAAACAGTAATTTCTCAAATCCACCACCTTAAAGCTGGCGATACTGTAGGTTATAATAGAAAAGGAGCTGCTACAAAATCTTTAAAAACTGCCACCCTGCCTATAGGTCACGCAGATGGATTACCCCGCGCATTAGGCCAAGGAAATATGAGTGTGCGCATACACGGCAACAGATGTCCTATTATAGGCAACGTTTGCATGGATATGATTATGGTTGACGTTACAAGTGTGGATTGTAATGAGGGAGACGAGGTGCTTATTTTTGATAAAGAGTATACCGCAGAAACACTTTCAACTCATATAAATTCAATTTCTTATGAGCTACTCACAGGTCTTTCGTCGAGGATTAAGCGCGTCTTGTCGTAATCAGTCCTTAAAAATGCGAACTTTTTGTTAACCTTATTTCTTTTTGCTACATTGAACTCTTATTAACCATAAACAAATTTAAAAATGTTAAAAGAATTTAAAGATTTTATTATGACCGGTAACGTTATCGACTTTGCGGTTGCCGTGATTATGGCAGGTGCATTAGGTGCGGTAATTAATGGATTTGTCAACAACATCATTATGCCAATAGTTGGACACTTCTCTGGAGGTACTGACTTTTCTCAAATGAAAATTGTACTTGACGAAGCAGTCTTAGGTGAAGGAGGAGTTGTAACTAAGGCAGAAAATGCCATATTATGGGGTTCTTGGGTAAACACAATTATTAGTTTAATAATTGTTGGTTTCGTAATGTTTTTATTAGTAAAAGCATATAACAAAACAAAAAAGCCGCCAGAAGCAGCTGCTCCAGCAGGACCAAGCGAATTGGACATCTTAATGGAAATTCGTGATTCTTTGAAAAAATAATATTTTAACTAGTTGATTTATAATTAACTGGTTGAAATTGTTTAAAAAGAACAAATTATTTTATTCTATAACACCCTATCTTTTGTTAGTAGGGTGTTATTTTTTGTGATTATCTTAAACTAAGAACATTGTAAAAAATAAGTATTTTTACACCCCAAAAATAGCATTCCATGAAAATAGCGATTATAGGTGCCACAGGTATGGTGGGCACAGTAGTATTAAAAGTCCTTGAAGAACGTAATTTCCCTGTTACTCAATTGTTACCCGTAGCCTCTAAAAGATCTATAGGCCGCGAACTCGTTTTTAAAGGCAACATGTATAAAATAGTGGAGATGCACGATGCTATCGCAGCAAAACCTGATATCGCAATTTTTTCTGCTGGCGGCGAAACTTCTATAGAATGGGCACCAAAATTTGCAGAAGTAGGCACTACTGTGATAGACAATTCGTCTGCATGGCGTATGGATGTGACCAAGAAATTAATTGTGCCAGAAATAAACGCTTCTGTACTTACTAAAGACGACAAAATAATTGCCAATCCTAATTGCTCCACCATACAAATGGTAATGGCTTTAGCACCATTACATAAAAAATATCAAATGAGACGTGTTGTAGTCTCCACCTATCAATCTGTTTCTGGCACAGGTGTTAGTGCTGTGAAGCAAATGAATAATGAGCAAAACGGCATAAAGGGTGCCATGGCTTATCCTTACCCTATTCATCAAAATGCGATCCCACATTGTGATGTTTTTGAAGCAAACGGATACACAAAAGAAGAAATGAAGCTTGCTAGAGAGCCTCAAAAAATATTAGATGATCGTACCTTTTCTATTTCTGCAACCGCAGTAAGAATACCTACTTCTGGTGGTCATAGTGAAGCGGTAAATGTGGAGTTTATAAATGATTTTGATTTATCTGAAGTTCGTTCTATACTGCATAATACTCCTGGTATCACACTACAAGATAACCCAGACACAAACACCTACCCAATGCCCATATATGCTAACGGTAAAGATGATGTTTTTGTAGGACGCTTACGTCGCGATGAGACACAACGCAACACATTAAATATGTGGATTGTAAGTGATAATTTACGAAAAGGAGCTGCAACAAATGCTGTACAAATAGCAGAATATTTAGTAGCGAAAAACATTGTGAGCTAGCCAGCACTAATACTTTTCTCATAGATAGAGGCTAGCAAGGGCTGTGCTTACCAATATTAAAAATTTAAGAATCGGTTCTAGTTCTAACAAACGGTTGTAATTAGTCAATACTTCGCTTGAAGTCAACAACTTAGTACGCGACTAATAATAGAAGGTGGTTATTTTTTTATATCTTTAAGACTACTAACCAATATACCTTTCTATGAACTCAACATTTACCACCATCCTCAGAATCATTTTAGGTCTTGCCTTAATTGTATTTGGACTCAATAAGTTTTTAGCTTTTATCCCTATGTTTGAAATGGCAACAGCCGGAGCCAATTTTTTAGATTCGCTAGGCAATAGTGGTTATCTTTTGTATACCATAGCGGTTTTAGAAATTATCATTGGGCTACTCCTATTACTAAAAAAATGGGTTCCTTTTTCTTTAATATTACTAGCACCTATTTCAATAAACATATTATTATTCCATCTATTCCTTGATGTTTCTGGATTAGGGGTGGCAATTGCTATTGTTGCAATAAACGTGATACTTATCTATAAATACTGGAAATCTTATAGACCGTTGTTTCAATAATACGTTAAAAAACTTAATAACTATTAACAGTACTTTACGATAAAGTATATACTGTTTTTTGTTAATTTACTACCTTATTTAAAACCTATGAAATCAATTAAACTAGCGGTGGCTGTGTCGCTCCTTTTTGGACTAATAGCTTGCAACAATGAAATGACAAAAGAAGAACATACAGTACTATACCCTACTACCAGTAAAGTAGATACGGTGACCACTTATTTTGGCACTAAAGTTAGTGATCCTTATCGGTGGTTAGAAGACGATAGAAGCGAAGCTACCGCAGCATGGGTGAAAGAAGAAAACAAAACCACCTATGGCTACTTAGATAATATCCCTTTTAGAGAAGAGCTTAAAGAGCGTTTAACTTCTCTATGGAACTATGAGAAAGTAGGCGCTCCATTTAAAGAGGGTGATTATTCTTATTTCTACAAAAATGATGGGCTTCAAAATCAATCTGTAATTTATCGTTACAAAACAGGAGAAGATATAGCAACCGCGACGGTGTTTTTAGACCCTAATGCCTTTAATAAAGAAGGAACCATTTCTTTAGGTGGTTTAAGCTTTAGTGATAATGGAAAAATAGCAGCATACAGTATTTCTGAAGGAGGAAGCGATTGGCGTAAAGTGCTTATTATGGATACAGAAAAACGTACCATTATAGAAGACACTATTGTTGATGTTAAATTTAGCGGCATCTCTTGGAAAAAAAATGAGGGCTTTTATTACTCAAGTTACGATAAGCCGAAAGGAAGCGAGCTTTCTGCAAAAACAGATCAACATAAATTATACTATCATAAATTAGGCACGAAGCAAACAGAAGATAAAGTCATTTTTGGGGCTACTCCATCAGAAAAACATAGATATGTAGGTGGTCGTACCACAGAAGATAGCAGATATCTTGTGATCACAGCAAGTACCTCTACTTCTGGTAATAAGCTTTATATAAAGGATCTTAGTGACCCTAATAGTAAACTTATCACCATTTTAGATCATACAGACAGTGACACCAATGTTATGGATAATAAAGGGTCAAAGTTATTTTTAGTTACTAATCTGGGCGCTCCTAATAAGAAGATAGTTACCGTAGATGCAGCAAACCCTACCCCTAATAATTGGAAAGACGTTATTCCAGAAACAGAAAACGTACTAAATGCAGGCACTGGTGGTGGTTATATTTTTGCAAACTATATGGTAGATGCTGTTAGTAATGTAAAGCAATATGATTTTAATGGGAAGCTAGTTAGAGAAATCGCTCTGCCTGGCGTTGGTACTGCCGGAGGCTTTGGTGCAAAAAAAGAAGACAAAGAGCTGTACTATTCATTTGCCAACTATGTAACGCCATCAAGTATTTTCAAATATGACATACAAAGTGGTAAGAGTGAACGCTATATAAAACCTGACATTGATTTTAATTCTGATAATTATGAAAGCAAGCAAGTATTTTACGCTTCAAAAGACGGCACAAAAATCCCGATGATCATTACGCACAAAAAAGGTGTTGCCCTCGATGGTAAAAACCCTACCATTCTATACG
>JALZVC010000282.1 GCA_023301205.1 Flavobacteriaceae bacterium | reverse complement strand
ATCGTTACAGATTCTATCCCGTTGCGACAAACGAGTCCAAAATTAAGAGTACTTTCTTGCGCTACGCTTTTTGCAGGAGTGATGCAAAGTGTGCAAAGTAACGAGAGTATAAGTTCTAAGTTTTTAATGTAGCTTCGGTACATTTTTTATAAAGCTGCCTTTGGCGAGCCTTATAAAAAACACTCAGCTACCTTTAATTGCTAGTTTTCATTTAAAATTCTTAAGAGGGTTAGTCAGCTTCTCTGATTAAAAAAGGCGTTTCAATCAATCATAATTATTAATCAACCTAACGAAGTTAAGGTGTCTGAGTGGTTTTAAATTGAATGCAGCGCATTTAATTGAAAATTGTATCGAAGACCCGAATTAACTTATTATATTTGCAGCCGCTTAGATCAAAACGGCTAAGCACTATTAATCAATATTTTAAAATTTCAGAATACAATGAAATCAATTACAATCAACGGATCTCAAAGAGAAAGCGTAGGCAAAAAGGCAACTAAAGCCTTACGTGATGCTGGGAAGGTACCTTGCGTAGTATACGGAGGAGAAGCACCTATTCACTTTTCAGCAAATGAATTATCATTTAGCAAACTCGTATATACGCCAGACGTGCATACGGTTGTAATAGAAATGGACGGTAAAAAAGTGGATGCAATCTTACAAGATATCCAGTTTCACCCGGTAACAGACAGAATTTTACACATAGACTTCTATCAGATATCTGATGACAAAGAAGTAATGTTAGAAATCCCTGTACGTATTACAGGAAACTCTGCAGGTGTTCGTAATGGTGGTAATTTACGTATTGTTTCACGTAAATTACGTATCAAAGCAATACCGGCTAACCTTCCAGACATCATAGAAGTGGATATCACAGAAATGAAAATTGGAGATAAATTATACGTAACTTCTGTTGCAAGTGATAAGTACACGATACTTCACTCAGATAACGAAGTTATTTGTCAAGTAAGAACTTCTAGAACAGCCGTAGCTGAAGAAGAAGAAGAAGAAGAAGGAGAAGAAGGAGCGGAAGCTGCTGAAGGAGCAGAAGCCGCTGCAGAATAAGCATTACCTTTTTAATAATACTAAAAGCATCTCGTTAATTCGGGATGCTTTTTTTATTTTTACACTATTGATAAAAGGTTATGATCGCTTATACCAATTTAAGCATCAAATGTTGTATTTTTAATTTGAATTAATTTTTGTTCAGATGAAATAGAAAATCAAAGCATAACCACAGCTACGGTTTTATTTTATATTGAAATATGGGCGAAAAAGAAACAAATTATACGCGATTTTTTATGGTTAAAATGATATCGCTTCGGAAATTTTTCGGATTTGACAAAAGTGCCAAGCAAGAACAATTGGTTAAAGAAAAAGCAGCAATTTACCGTAGTGATATTTCCGAAGCTATTAATAAAGAGCATCAAGAAGAATCAGTAAAAAGCACCTCCAGTAAAGGAGCAGAAGAACTTAAAAAATTTCCGCCAGCGCGGGAAGTGAACATGAAAAAATTTTTAATCGCCGGTCTCGGCAACATAGGCCCTAAGTACGAAAATACCCGTCACAACATTGGGTTTAAAGTACTAGACTACATTGCCAAGCACGAAGACCTCTCTTGGGAAACCGTAAAACTTGGTGACATTACTACCCTTAAGAAAAAAGGGCGCTCCTTTATATTATTAAAACCTTCTACGTATATGAACCTAAGCGGTAAAGCGGTTAAATATTGGATGGAGAAAGAGAACATTTCTGTAGAAAATCTACTTGTTGTTACAGATGATCTTAATCTAGACTTTGGCACATTCAGAATAAAAACACAAGGAAGTAGTGGTGGTCACAATGGATTAAAAGATATCCAAGCTACATTGGGTAACGGTAAGTATCCTCGTTTTAGGTTTGGAATTAGTGATGCGTTCTCAAAAGGGCGCCAAGTTGATTATGTGCTGGGCGAATGGACCGCAGAAGAAGAATCTGTACTTATAGAACGATTAGAAAAAGCAAAACAAGCCGTCGAGTCATTCGGTCTTGCTGGAGCGAATAATACCATGAACGCCTTTAACGGAAAATAAAAAAATAGCTATCCGCCTTTGCGGATAATAAATATGAAAGTACACAAAGGCGCAGCAGCGTATAAAAATGAACGAGGTAGCGTAATCACTATTGGCACTTTTGACGGGGTGCATCTAGGCCATGCTACTATCTTAAATCGTGTGGTTCAAACAGCAAAAACGCAAGATCTTGATGCAGTACTACTCACTTTTTTTCCGCACCCACGTATGGTATTGCAGAAAGACAGTGACATCAAAATGTTACACACCGTAGAAGAAAAAAAACAGCAAGTAGAAAAACTGGGCATCCAACACTTAGTGGTACATCCATTTACTTTGGAATTTTCAAGACTCACTGCTACAGAATATGTAAGAGATCTACTTGTTAACCAACTTAAAGCTAAAAAAATCATTATTGGTTATGACCATCGTTTTGGCCGCAACCGCACTGCAAATATTGAGAATCTCAAAGAATTTGGACTTACCTACAATTTTAGTGTAGAAGAAATTACGGCGCAAGAATTAGATGACGTAGCTATTAGTTCTACTAAAGTAAGAAGTGCTTTAGCTCACGGAGATATTAGCACAGCAAATAAGTACTTAGGCTACGCATATCAAATCACGGGCACTGTGGTAAAAGGGAAAGCTATAGGTAGAACAATTAACTATCCTACAGCAAATTTAAAACCAAATCAGTCTTACAAACTTATCCCTAAAAACGGTGTTTACGTAACGCAAGCAAAAATTGAAGGAACCGATTATTTTGGAATCACCAATGTAGGCACCAACCCAACTTTAGGAGGAACTAAAGAAACGATAGAAACCTATTTCTTGGATTTTAAAGGAGATCTTTATGGCCAAGAATTGACGCTTACCTTTTTAACGCATATACGGGATGAACTCACATTTGACACTATAGATTCCTTAAAAAAAGCTATTGCAGAAGATGAGCGTTTTGCGTATGCTTATATAAAAAATCGTGAATAAATTTTTATTCAAACATATTGATAATACTGGGCTCGTACTATGGCGAGTTGCTTTTGGTTTCCTGATTGCCATGGAGGGATTTGGAGCTATTGCAACGGGCTGGGTACGTAGAACACTTGTAGATCCAGAGTTTACATTTAGCTTTATTTGGTTCGACTTTTTACAACCACTTCCAGGCGATGGTATGTATTGGTATTTTGCGCTCATGGGTACTTTTGGGGTGCTCGTAATGATAGGCTATAAATACCGCATTAGTATGTTTTGCTATGCCTTGATGTGGACTTCTGTGTATTTAATGCAAAAAACATCTTACAACAATCACTATTATTTAATGATGTTACTTTGCTGGATTATGGTGTTTTTACCCGCACATAGATGGTTTAGTCTTGATGCACATTTCAGTAAAAAAATAAAATCACCCTCCATGCCGCGATGGGTATCGCTCATTCTTATTTTACAAGTTTGGATTGTCTACACCTATGCTTCTGTAGCAAAATGGTATCCAGACTGGTTAGATGCAACTGTAGCTGAACTATTTATGAAAGCCAGAGCAGACTATTGGCTTATTGGTCCGTTTTTACAATTAGACTGGGTCCATTGGTGCATTGCTTACGTAGGTGTTTTGTTCGATTTATTAATTGTTCCTGCACTATTATGGCGCCGTACAAGAATGGCCGCTTTTGTGATTGGGGTTTTCTTTCACTTGTTTAATAGTATTGTATTTCAGATTGGGGTTTTCCCTTATATGTCTATCGCATTTGCCTTTTTCTTTTTCTCTACAGAAACGTTACAGCGTCGCTTTTTGCCAAAGAAAAAACACTATGACCTAGGTGAAATAAAAATACCGTCTTACCGAAAGGCACTTATTGGGATAGCCAGCATCTATCTTATATTTCAAATATTACTCCCTTTACGCCACTGGACCTATCCAGATGATGTACTCTGGACAGAAGAAGG
>JALZVC010000281.1 GCA_023301205.1 Flavobacteriaceae bacterium | reverse complement strand
ATATGCGTTTTCCAATTCTTAGAATTACCCTCTGGTTTATAAGTTTCCACAGAATCAAAAAAAGCATTTACGTAAGCAGATTCCATGTCGCCAAGAGCTCCTTCTACGTGAAACATATATATGTAACGCCCATCAGAATAAATTTGTAATCTACTTGATTTGTTTTGCTTAGTTGAAAAAACTTCGGTTATCTCAAAATCACCATTTTTAAACGAGTTTCTAGACACAAGTTCTGTGTCCTCCACCGATAATTGATTTTTAATCATCTCTTCTACAACATTGTAGCCTTCTTCATATACCCGTTGATTAGTATCATAGCCAAAATAGGAAAACGCGTTACCAGAAAGAAGGTCAATCACATTAGTAAGCGCATTACTCTCTAAGATTGGAACTGTAGATCCAGATGAAGGTGTTTTTACACGATAGCCTAAATCTGGATGACTATTGCTAATCCATTTTTTAGTATTCGGGACAAGTTCAAACTTCTCGTTTTTATTTAAAAAAGTTGCTGGCACAGGTTTTACTTGATAACCTTTATCTTTTAAAAGTTGAATAACTCCATCTTCTCCTGGCAAATGTGCAGTGCCAATTGCACTAAATAAAGTCTTGGTCTTCATAATTGAATCCATACTTTTTACCATTTTTATATTTCTAGATTTCATTATATCTCCGTTGATGCGAGATTCATTGATAAAGTAATGTATTTTTTTCAAGTCTCCTTCAAAATATATTTCAGAAAGTTGTTCAAGATATTTGTCTTGCTCCTCTTGTTTATTGTCTATATAATACATTACCATTTCTCTTAATTCATCATCAGTGACAGATGCTGCTTCTGGAAATTGATCTTGTAGTTCTTCTAATCCGGCAATTTCTTTATCATATTGATAAGCAATACTATAGAGGTATGCATCTAGAAACGTTCGTCGATCATTAGGTTTAGAATTGTCCTTTTGCAGCATAGAACTAATGGTATATGGATGCTGAAATGGAATACTATCTAAATCAACATTGTTAATAGCAAAAAACCGTTCTTTTAATAATCGATATTCATCTTCAGATAATACTTCTTTAAAATGGTTTTTGGTCTGCGTTGCTCCAATAGAATTTACAATTTCATCTCCAGCTTCTTGAGGGTCTATTTCTAAAGCAAAAACAGAAGTACTCTCTATGGCTGGTATTAAGGCGTCTGGAAACTGAAAAGCGCTATCGTCCTTGACGTGCATTGTACCAAAAAGATAAGATTTTTCTGGGCTATTTTCTTTAGAAATTTGCCAAAGCAACTCATAGTTACTTCGATCTTGACCAAATGTAAAATTGCTTATTAAAAGGGTGATTGTGGTGACAAAAAAAAGATACTTCATCTTGGAAATTTACTAAATTGAATAATGCTGAACAAAAAGAAAATTATTTATCTACTTTCAATTTCACGAATTAATCAGTTACTGAAACTCAATGAGTTTTATAATGTATTGAATATCTTGTGTTTGAGTTCGGTTTTATTAGTTTTAGGTCTAAGTTTATGGGGCAAATAAATAGTTAGGCTTAGTTTAAAAGTGCCTAACAATATCATTTTCTTCAGCGTATTATAAAATAATTAAGTTCATTTATTAGTACCTTAGCTTTAATTAAGCACACCTTCTTTTGAGAGCTACAAAAACCTATTCTGTTACACTTGATTCATTATTTAAAACACGTATTTTACAATGGGCGCAACAGTTTGAAGAAGTTGTTTGGCTAGACTCTAACAATCATACAGATAACAATAGTTCTTACAGCGCAATTCTAGCGGTAGACGCTTTTACAGCTATAAAAACGGATAGCGTTCAGGCCTTCAAAAAATTAGACGAGTATCAATCATTAACCAAAGACTGGTTGTTTGGCTATTTATCTTACGATTTGAAAAATGATGTAGAACGATTGTCTTCAAAAAACGTTGACGGGCTTGGCTTTCCAGATTTGTACTTTTTTCAACCCAAAAAGGTATTTCTTTTTACTTCGGAAACTGTCACGATTGCCTACCTTAATATGGTTGATGACGAATTAGAAAGTGACTGGCAAGACATTGTAAACACTACAATTGTTGAAACCCCTCACATTTCCGAAGCTATAAAAATACGATTGCGTACCTCTAAAGATAGTTATGCAGATAAAGTTGCAGAAATGCTGCGACACATCTATCGTGGTGACATTTATGAAGCTAATTTTTGTCAAGAATTTTTTGCCGAAAATGTACGTATTGATCCCTTGCGCTCTTTTTTGCATCTCAATGAGATCTCAACACCACCATTTGCTACATTTTTAAAACTGAATGAACATTTTGCATTATCATCCTCTCCAGAGCGTTATCTAAAAAAGACGGGGACTAAAATTGTTTCTCAGCCTATTAAAGGTACTGCAAAGCGATTAGAAGACCCTAAAGCAGATGCGCAAATGATGCTTGATTTGCACAACGATAGTAAAGAGCGCAGTGAGAATATTATGATTACAGACCTGGTGCGTAATGACTTGTCTAGAATTGCAGAAAAAGGAACGGTACACGTAGATGAACTCTGTAAAGTATATACGTTTAAGCAAGTACATCAAATGATATCTACGATTACCTGTGAGGTCGCAGAAGCTATTTCTCCCGTTACAATACTTAGAAACACCTATCCTATGGGTAGTATGACGGGTGCGCCAAAAGTTGCTGCGATGAAAATTATCGAGAAGCTAGAAGATGCAAAACGTGGCCTTTATAGTGGTACGGTAGGTTATTTTACACCAGATGGAGATTTTGATTTTAATGTAATCATTAGAAGCATCCTATATAATGCAACAGAAAAGTACGTAAGTTATTCTGTAGGTGGCGCGATTACCGCAAATTCTATCATAGAAAAAGAATATGAAGAATGTTTGCTCAAAGCTAAGGCGATGCGAGAGGTTTTAGAGCGAGTTTAATAAATATAATGTATAAATTGGACGTATTTTAGTAGTATCTTAAGTTATGATAAAAGCATTTCGAAGACATATTGATCAAACCTTTCCAGATCTCAACAATAAAAAAATTATTGTTGCGTGCAGCGGAGGGTTAGACAGTGTAGTGCTTTCTCATCTTCTGAAACAGCTAGGGTTCACCTTTTGTTTAGCACATTGCAACTTTAGCTTGAGAGGTAAAGAGAGTGATGGCGATGCAACGTTTGTCGAAACCTTAGCGACCCAGTTAAAAGTGCCATTTTATAAGGAGATCTTTGATACAAAAGCTTTTGCAAAAGATCAAAAACTTTCTACACAAATGGCGGCAAGAGAGTTGAGATATCATTGGTTTAAGGAATTACGCAATGAAATTAAGTATGACCTAATAGCTACGGCACATCACGCAGATGATGTTTTAGAAACGGTATTAATTAATCTTTCTCGTGGCACAGGAGTGCGAGGGCTTACTGGGATTCCAGAAAACACAAAGACGTTGATTAGGCCTTTGTTGCCTTTCTCTAGAGATGAGGTATTAAAGTTTGCTAAAAATTCTGAGTTTTTCTGGCGAGAGGATAGCAGTAATGCTTCTTCAGATTATTTGCGTAACGATTTAAGACATCATGTGATTCCTGCATACAAAAATGCTTCAAAGAACGTTCTTAAAGGAGTAAGAAATACAATTACACACCTACAAGCAACAGAACAGCTGGTAGAAGATTATATGGCCTTGTTGTATAATTTACTAGTAGAAGAGGGAGAGGATGGCTATGAGATAGACCTTATCAAGCTTGGAGATTTGCCTAATCAAGGTGCTGTATTATATGAGCTTTTAGCCCCTTTTGGTTTTACCGCTTGGGATGATATAATAGCTTTATCTACGGCTCAAAGTGGAAAGCAGGTGTTTTCTGATAGTCATAGATTGCTTAAAGACCGAACAAAGCTGATTTTAACAGTCAAAGTTTCTGAGGAGCACATTTCTGAAGAAAAGATTATAAAAAAAAATGAAAGTCAAATAAATGATCCTGTTCGATTAACCCTTATTCCTGCAGATAAAATAGGCTATATTGACAACAGTGTGATTTACGTTGATAGCGATTTATTAGATTATCCGTTAACGGTTAGAAAGTGGCGTGAAGGCGATATTTTTGAGCCTTTTGGGCTCAAAGGAAAAAAGAAAATTAGCAAGTTTTTTAAAGATGAAAAGTTATCTTTAGCCGCTAAAGAAAAAACGTGGCTTTTATGTAGTGGAGAACAAATAATCTGGGTGATAGGAATGCGCGCAGATGACCGCTTTAAAGTAACAGATTTTACAACCAATATTTTGAAAATTACAAC
>JALZVC010000280.1 GCA_023301205.1 Flavobacteriaceae bacterium | reverse complement strand
TGGTTCAAGGCGTTACCCCTGCCCATAAGGGACTTGCACCCTCTAGATTAATTATTTACCTTTCGGTAAACAAAAGATGCCCATGCTGGGCACACACAAAGTATATAAAAAATAGCAGTTAAGAGCTAGCCTGAAATGGCAGTTCTTTTCTGCTATCTTTATTTAACATTCGAAAAGAAATAGCATATTTATTTACTACTTTTCATATACAAACCGTTAGCCTTCATTAAAAAAAACATTTGGATAAACATTTAACATTCGAAATTTTTAAAATTGAAGTTGAGAATTTTAATGTCTCAACTGACAATTCATACGTAAAAACGTACGCCGAATTTCTTAAATATTTTGAGGATATTAAAACAATAAATGAACATCATTTAACGATTTCGAGCCATTTTGTTTATGGCTGGATGCCCACGATAATCAACTTTAAAATCCAAGAAAAAGAAAAAACTTTGGAATTGCTCAACAAAGCAAAAGCTGGAATTGATTTATCAATTGCTGATTTGAACTACCTAAAAAGTTGTATCAATAATTCGCTTGTCGGTTTATCCAAATTATTGCATTTCATAAATCCAAATAAATATGCGATTTGGGATAGTCGGATTTTTAGATTTGTGACTGGAAAAAAAAGTCAATACGGAATTAGCGAACCAAAACATTATCTAAATTATTTGTCGATTATAACTAAAATGTCTCAAAATAAAGACTATTCAAAACTGCATCAAGAAATTGAAAAATGTTTCGATTATTCTTTATCTTCAACACGAGCGATTGAGGTTGTTATTTTTGAGGCAGATAAAAAAAGACAAAGAGCTCTAAAATTTAATGAATAAAAAAGTCATAAACTTAAGAGAAAAGAACGATTACAATAATCGACTTAAAGAAACTTTTGATTTTCTCGAAAAAGTCGAGAATGATTTGGTGACAGAAATGATAAATTTGGCGATTTCTGGAAAATGGAAAAAGTGGTCAGATGAGCAACCAATCGGAACTGAATTCTCATTTACTGATGAAATTTTGAAAGATACAGGCGATGAAAATATAAATATTCTTTGCGATTTACGTGAGGAATTGATTAAGATTACGGAAAGATTAACGAACGCTAACACGTGATATAAAACATAAATTTCTACTTAGTTTTCCTACAAAAAATAGCATTAATAAATGCCCTACCTAAAACCAGATAGGGCTTTTTTCATTTCAATAAAATGTAATAAAAAAACAGATACAACCACCTTATTCATCAAAGCTGATTTCCTCCTTCACTAAGTCTAATCAAGACATGAGAGACTCGCATCCTCTAAATTAAGTTTTACACTTCGGTAAATAAAAAATACCCAAACTGAAGTACATACAAAAAAGAAAGGTCTGTGCATTTATAATTAGCTAAAACCCTAATCATGTATTAGCACCCAAAGCTCCACCTCTTCTGTCGCTCTCCAGTATTGGTCTCGTTTGGTTTTACTAGATGCAGCACTTACCTTTTTTGTATAGCGCTTCTCTAATTTAAATCGACCGCCTTTTGCTATTTCATTTGCGATAGGGTGTTCTGTAGTTACTTTTGTGATGAGCGCTAGATTAGAAAATATAAGCACCAGTTTGCCATCTGGAAGTAATCTCTTTTTTGCTTCTTTAAAAAATTCTGGAAATAAATTTGGTCCATAATTCATAGCTTCGTCTAAACCATCAAGGTTGCGAGTTGCTGGTAACCAAGGCGGATTAAAAACGATCAACTCTGTCTGTTTTTCCCATTTACCAAAAAGATGCCCCATATCCAGTTCAATTTTCCTGGACAGCTTTGTGGTTCCCATATATTCCTTCATCCCCACAATCGCGTTAGGGTTAATATCTGTAGCAAATATTTTTTGAAAACTGTGCAGCACGAGCTGCAAGGATAAGACTCCACAGCCTACGCCAACATCAATGGCAGATTTTTTAGGGCCTTTATAATGCTTTAACCAATTATCAAACAGTATTAAATGTTCAAACCGTGTTGGGAAATACGTCCCATAATAAGGACGTAACTTGTCACGAAGCACAGGAATTTTGACCCCATTTTCGTACCATTGCCAAGCGCTATTTAAACCCTGAATTTGAGGAAAAGGCAACATAAAATGATTGTTCTCTGGATAAAATTTTTCTAACCAACCAATCGCCGGGCCTTTCTTCACGCGCAATTTTTGATCTTTTACTTCTAATAACACACGATTAGAAAAATCATGGTATGCGTTACGATATTCTTGCTGCTCTTTAAACGTGCTGTTTGGTAATTTCCGTTTTAAATATTTATGGATCTCCTTTAATAAAAATATACCATCACTGTAGAATGCATCAATTAGTACATTTTTACCCGAGAATAATTCGTCAATTATAGGCTTTATCTCATCTCCTTTTTGAAAGGTTTTTTGCTTTACTGCTACTGCAATAGGACTTGGTGTATTGATTTTCATGTCGACATTCATAGATATGTTTACTTTTTCGATAATATATCAAACCTCTATATAAATTAGCCTGTTTTATCAGGATTTATTCATAAAAGTGTTCAAATTATGGTTTTTAGTACTTCTGAAATTTTAAAAACGGAAAACAAGCCATAATACCATAACAGCAAGTTAAAACATTGTGTATAGATTTGTTGTGATTACTCCTTTGCCAGTGCTTACGGGAGTGCTTAATAGCTTTTTCTCTTCTTTAATGGTTAAATTAAATGGAGCTGCTAATAGATTGACACCGCTTTGTTTTTTAAGTCGAATTCCTTGCCCAGAAATGATATCAACGTTTGGTATAAAATCTCCTTCGGGAAGGTGTTCTGTAACAATCACATATTTAAATTGATCTAACTTTTTACAAATACTTAAAATTTCGGCATTAGAGATATGCTGGAGTACTTGACGTATAATCGCACAATCTGCTTTAGGCAAGGGATCAACAGCGATATCAAGGCAGGTAAACTCAATAGTAGGTGAAGCAAATATATTTACATTATGCGCTATGAGTTTTGGTACAATATCGATAGCAATATATTTCTGGCTTAGTGGCGCAAGCTGCTTGCCTACATTAAAATCACCACAACCTAAATCGCAAACCGTTACCGGAGTATCAAAAGTAGTTAAAAAAGACTGCAAAGCATTCACATAAGGAACAACCAACTCAGGATGATGAGAACCCTCGCCCGAATAGAAATGGGTTTTAATGCCCCCCCATAGCTTCTTATCATACACTTGCGTCATTGCCGCTTGAGTAGGCCACGGTTTTTTAGTCGATTGGTTTGCTTTTTCGTGCATAATTATTGTGAGGTCTTCACTTTTCAAAAATACAAACAAAATGTGCTGTAAAATCATCAAAAATGCTTCAGCCTCATGTAAGTGTCATTTTCTTTTACTAATTTAGAAACTTAAACAAGTTTAGCACTATATAATTATGAAAGACATATTTACAAAAACCGTTACAGATGAAGTCATTAGCCGTCTCCACAAACTAGAACCATC
>JALZVC010000279.1 GCA_023301205.1 Flavobacteriaceae bacterium | reverse complement strand
TTGTACTTGCAAAGGTTTTCAGCAAAAGCTTGAACTGCTTCGTCAAGTGCTTCTGTTGATTCGTGAACACTTGCATATAATCCTTTTTGTCTTGCCCATTCGGCATCATAAAAAGTATTAGCGTCAATAGCAATCTGGCTCATTCCTGTTAAACCAAGTTTTCTCTCTACTGCAGGACCTACCACAAATGGGCCAATCCCTATGTTTAATTCGCTTAATTTAATACTTGCAAATTTACTAGCCATACAGTAATCTGTTGCACTAGCAACTCCTACTCCGCCACCAACAGTTTTTCCTTGCACACGCCCTATTATGAATTTAGGACATTTCCGCATTGCGTTAATTACGTTTGCAAATCCGCTAAAGAAAACCCTCCCAGTTTCTGCATCGTTAATACTTATAAGTTCTTTAAAACTTGCTCCAGCACAAAACGTTCTTTCTCCTCCACTTTTAAGGATAATCACTTTAACAGCATCATTCTCTCCTGCTTCTTGTATTGTTTTTCTCAATTTTTCTAAAATATCCCCAGGCAGACTATTGTGTGCTGGATGGAAAAATTCTATGGTTGAGATTCCTTCTTTTATTTCTTCTTTTACGTATGGTTGTGTCATCTTCTTTATATGTCAATGCGGATTCATTCCGCATTCGGTTTAATGTTATTGCCTACTTTTTATTAAAACGCCTTGCAACGATTTGCTCAATCATACTCAATTTTAAAAACGGTTAAATCCCAAGCATCACTCAAATCTACCCAATCTGGATTCATTTCTGATATAATGTTCTTTTTCCATTCTTGCTTCCACTTTTTAATTGTCTTTTCTCTTTTTATGGCTTCTTGAATCCATTGGTGCTCTTCAAAATAAACTAGCTTATTGATATTATATCTCCCAACGTGAGTACCAAAAGTTGCCTTTTTATGTTCTGCCGTTCTGCGCTTTATATTATTTGTAACTCCTACATAGAAAATATGGTGGTTTTCGTGGGTGAGAATATATGTGTAATATTTGTGTTCACGGGGCATTTGTTTATTATTTGGTCATTTTCATTTAAGCGGCTACGCAACAAGTGCTTTTCATTAAAACTAAGACTTGGGTGAAAGCGACTGCGCAACAAGTGCGCAGTGACACTTCGTGTCAAGTGCATTTGCTAAAGCAAATCAAATTGTTCAAAATGATGATTCAGGTGTTTTCGTTCCAACAAATAAGATTCATACTTATTCAACTCACCAAAAACTAAATTCTTTAAAACAGCATCTGGATTTTCTTGAAAGAATGCTAAATACTTAAATCGTTGTTCTAAAAACTTATCCTTAGCCGTTTGCAAATCTGGATGAACTAAAGGTGCTAACGTATCTTTTTCTAATTGCGGAAATCTAGAATTCTGAGGGAATTTCTCGAAATTATACAAACTGTCGTGCGTAATATCTAAATACTTCTCTGGCGTTGCAATCTCAAAATCTTGTATTTCACCTGAAGCTATTTTATAAGTATACTCAAGATGCTCGAGCATATGCTGCGGCGTCATAAGTCCCCATTTAGGTTTACTTCCTTCGGAAATTTTAGCCAGGCAAGAATTGATCGTTTCCGTCGTCATTTCTGTAAAGACCTCTTGCTTCTTTTCTACCATAGTCAGTATGGTTGCAATACATACTAATGGATCTTCCTTTTGTTCTTCTTTCTCCGCTGCGCTTAATGAAAATTGTGCATCAATAACTGCATTTGCCTTATCAACATTTGTATCGAATATCTCTACATACCATTTTACAATTCCGCTAGGATGTTCTTGACCTCTGCTATCTCTATCTACTTTTTGCTTACACGTTAAACGTACGTACAAGGTATCGTTGTTATAAATAGGGCGTAAAAAACGAATCTCTTCAAGACCATAGTTTGCTGCTACAGGCCCCTTATTTGGGTACACAAACAATCCTGCTGCCATCGAAATAATAAAATAGCCGTGTGCTGTTCTTTGCTCAAAAATACTTCCGTCGAGACTAGTTATATCTGTATGTGCATAAAAATGATCCCACGTAATATTTCCGAAGTTAACAATATCTGTATCTGTTATGGTACGGTTATGTGTTTTGAGTGACATCCCTGGTTTGATATCTTCCCAATGGTATGCGAAAGGATGCTTAGGCGAGGCTTTATAGTCTGCTTTTGGCTGGTATATTCCTGTAACTTCTGTCAAAGTTGTTGGGCTACCTTGTATCGCACAACGTTGTAAATAGTGCTTAATACCACGCATTCCACCCATTTCTTCTCCACCTCCTGCACGTCCCGGACCACCGTGAACTAATCCCGGTAATGGCGAACCGTGTCCTGTACTTTGCTTGGCACTCTCACGGTTTAGTATTAAAATACGCCCGTGATGACTTGCAGCATTTACCGCATATTCTCTTGCAATTTTATCATCATTTGTGACGATAGAACTCACTAATGACCCTTTCCCCATCTTCGCCAAGGTAATCGCATCTTCTAAAGTATCATAAGGCATTAAGGTACTCACAGGACCAAAAGCTTCGGTCACGTGGGCATTCTCATTTTTCAACGGATTGTCCTCGCGCATCAAAATAGGTTTCATAAAAGCTCCCTTTTGTGAATCTGCTCCTATAGCTTCAAAGTCATTAAAATTTCCGTAGACCATCTCAGCTGTCTTAGCAAGTTTAGCCACTTGTTCTTTTACATTGTTTCGTTGCGCGTCGCTCACTAAACTTCCCATTCGCACTTCGCGTAAACGCGGGTCACCAATGGTCACTTTGTCAAGTTGATTTGCCAAAGCAACCTGCACATCTTCAATCAAATCTTTTGGTACAATAATACGACGGATCGCCGTACATTTTTGACCGCATTTTGTTGTCATTTCATTACGAACCTCTTTTACAAATAAGTCGAACTCTGGAGTTCCAGGTACTGCGTCTTTTCCTAAAATAGCAGCATTTAAACTATCTGCCTCTAGCGTAAATGGCACTGACTCAGCAATTAATTGCGGATGATTTTTAAGAATGCGTCCTATTTTTGCTGATCCCGTAAATGTCACAACATCTTGGGAGTTCACGGTCTCTAATATATTTTTAGCCGTTCCAGAAATAAGCTGCAAAGCGCCTTCAGGTAAAATACCCGAAGCGATAATTTCTCTTACAACCGCCTCTGTTAAATATGCTGTTTGTGGCGCTGGTAAAACTACTGCTGGCATTCCGGCCATCCAGTTTACGGCACACTTTTCTAACATTCCCCAAACCGGGAAATTAAATGCGTTAATATGAACCGCAACTCCTTCGCGAGGCACCATTATGTGATGTGCCATAAAACGACCGCCACGAGATAAATCTATAGGGTCACCCTCAACGTGATAGGTTTGGTTTGGAAATAATTTACGAAGCGATGCATTAGCAAAAAGATTACCAAAACCTCCTTCAATATCTACCCAGCTATCACGCTTTGTTGCTCCTGTACGGTAACTAATCTCGTAGAACGCTTGCTTTCTTTTTTCAAGATATAAAGCAAGGCTTTTCAACATATTACCTCGTTGCTGGAACGTCATTTTACGAAGTGTGTTTCCTTTATCACGACCGTATTGTAAAATAGAAGGAACGTCTAATCCTTCTACCGTCGTACTCGTAAAATGTTCGCCCGTAATAGAATCAAAAACAGGAATTCCTTCGCCGTTTCCAGATTGCCATTGGCCTTGTATGTAGTGTTGTGTTTTTTGCATAATCACTTACTCTAACCTTCTCCCACTAAAAAGGGATTGGCATTTATTAATTAAACTCTTTCTATTATAGCAGCATACCCTTGCCCTACACCAATACACATTGTAATAAGTGCATATTTTTTATTCGTTTCTTGTAATTCTAGTGCTGCAGAATATGCAATTCTTGCCCCCGTAACTCCTAGTGGATGCCCTATTGCAATAGAGCCACCGTTTGGGTTTATTCTTGCATCATCATCTGCTAATCCCCATTCGCGAATACAAGCTAATGCCTGCGATGCGAAAGCTTCATTTAGCTCAATCACATCCATATCGTCCATCTTTAAACCAGCTTTCGCTAAGGCTTTATTGGAAGCTTTTACTGGCCCAATTCCCATAATTCTCGGCTCAACTCCTAC
>JALZVC010000278.1 GCA_023301205.1 Flavobacteriaceae bacterium | reverse complement strand
GAACAGTTTGAAATTGCAGCTAGTTTAGATAAAAATCATATTGAGGCACGATGGGCATTGGTAGAGTTTTATATTCAGTTGCCAGGTATTGTAGGCGGTAGCGAAACCAAAGCGTTAATGTATGCAAATCAATTGCGGGGCATATCTGCGGTTGACGGTTATCTCGCAATAGGTTATGTCGCTGAGTATAGTGATCGACCTAAAGATGCAGAGAAATATTATAAAATGGCAATTGAAATAGGGGGTTCTCCTCATACCTATGAGAAACTGGCGGACCACTATGAGAAGAATAACGAGCCAGAAAAGGCCCTAGAAACTACCTCGGCGTCTTTAAAAATACACAAGAGAAATGGCTTAAATTATCAAATAGGAAAAATAGTAGGGCAGTATAATCTAGATGCTGAGTATGGTATTCGTAGTTTGCACGCCTATTTAGATAATTTTTCTGTGCGAGATGGGGTGCCTAAAGACTGGGCATATTTAAGGCTTGCTCAGATTTATAAAAACTTGGGTGATAAAGACGATGCGCTTTTATGGGTTAATAAAGCTATAGATTCCAGATCAGATTTTGAGGAAGCTCTTGCAGAGAAGAAACTTATAGATGCGTTGTAGCATTATTTCTGAAATAAGATAAATTTACTAGAACTTCTTCTGTTTGAGTCATAGCACTATAATTTCTATTAACTTTGACATTGCACATTCACTAATAGAAATCACCCGATGAAAATACACTTTATAGCCATAGGCGGTAGCGCCATGCACAACCTAGCACTTGCCTTACATAACAAAGGAGAAACTGTTACGGGTAGTGATGATGAGATATTTAATCCATCAAAAGCACGGTTAGAAGCTAAGGGTTTATTGCCTGAAGCATTTGGTTGGTTTCCAGAGAAAATCTCTAAAGACATTGACGCTGTTATTTTAGGGATGCACGCCAAGGCTGACAACCCAGAATTGTTAAAAGCAAAAGAACTAGGCACCACTATTTACAGTTATCCTGAGTTTTTATACGAACAGTCAAAAAATAAAACGCGTGTTGTTATTGGTGGCTCTCACGGTAAAACAACCATTACCTCGATGATTTTGCATGTGATGCATTACCACGACAGAGAAGTAGATTATATGGTAGGTGCGCAACTGGAAGGGTTTGATACCATGGTGCGATTAACAGACGATGCAGATTTTATGGTGCTCGAAGGGGATGAGTATTTGTCTTCACCAATTGACCGCCGACCTAAATTTCATTTATACAAACCCAATATTGCTTTATTAAGTGGTATCGCTTGGGATCATATTAACGTGTTTCCTACTTTTGAGAACTATGTGGAGCAATTCTCTATTTTTCTTTCTGAAATTACAACAGGTGGCGCTATCATATATAATGAGGAAGATCCTGAGGTAAAAAGAGTTGTAGAAGCATCTGAAAATCAAATTAAAAAATACCCTTATCAAACGCCGCACTATACGGTTGAGGACGGCACCACATTATTAGATACTCCAGACGGCGAAATGCCAATAGAAGTTTTTGGGAAACACAACCTAAACAACCTGGAAGGTGCTCGATGGATTTGCCAATTAATGGGCGTAGATGCAGATGATTTTTATGAGGCGATTGCTACGTTTACCGGCGCAAGTAAACGCTTAGAGAAAATAGCCGAAACGTCAACTAGTGTTGCATTTAAAGACTTTGCACACTCGCCAAGTAAAGTGAGTGCGACCACGCAAGCTGTTAAAAATCAATTTCCAAACCGAAAATTAGTCGCTTGTTTAGAACTTCATACCTACAGTAGCCTTAATCCAGCGTTTATTAGTCAATACAAAGGAGCGCTGGATGCTGCAGACACGGCAGTCGTTTTTTACTCGCCTCATGCAGTGAAAATAAAAGGCTTAAAGGATATTAAACAAGAACAAATAGAAGAAGCTTTTGATCGTAAAGACTTAACGGTGTTTACAAATCCGGCAGATTTTAAAACGTTTTTACATACGCAAGACTTTAAAAATTCGTCACTGCTTTTAATGAGTAGTGGTAATTATGGAGGGCTAGATTTTGATGCCGTGAAAGATATTATTGCTTAAAGTGTAATTTTAATTCTTGACCTGCAAACCTAATTAACATAGAAAAAGCGTCTATATCAAAATGATATAGGCGCTTTTGTTTATTTAAAATCTAATGATAACCCTACCCTAAAAAAGGATATCTATAATCTGTAGGAGTTACAAAAGTTTCCTTGATCATTCTAGGTGAGATCCATCTGTAAAGATTTAATTTACTACCTGCCTTATCGTTTGTTCCACTTGCGCGAGCACCACCAAAAGGTTGTTGCCCTACAACGGCACCACTAGGCTTATCATTAACATAGAAGTTACCAGCGGCATTCTGTAAGCTTGTAATTGCTTCTTCTAATGCATATCTGTCTTCACTAAATACAGCTCCTGTTAAAGCATACTCACTCGTGTTGTCTACTAATGCTAATGTCTCTGCCCATTTTTTGTCTTCAAAAACATAAACAGTTACAACAGGACCAAAAAGCTCTGTGCACATCGTTGTGTAATTAGGGTCTTTTGTTACAATAACGGTAGGCTCAATAAAATACCCTTTACTCTTGTCGTGACCACCACCTACTATAACATCAAGATTTTTATCTGCTTTAGCAGCATCAATAAAACTAGCTAGCTTATCAAAAGAGCCTTCGTGGATAACAGCAGTAATAAAATTGCTCATATCTTCTGGCGACCCTATTTTAAATGAATTTACATCTTTAATAAGTTGTGTTTTTACATCTGCCCAGATACTTTCAGAAACATAGATACGACTCGCTGCACTACATTTTTGACCTTGAAATTCAAAACCACCTCTTACGATAGCTGTAGCTACCTGTGCTGGGTTTGCAGATTTGTGAGCCACAACAAAATCTTTTCCACCTGTTTCACCTACAATACGTGGGTACGTTTTATAGTTGTGAATGTTGGTTCCTATTTTTTGCCAGATGTCTTTAAAAACGTGAGTAGAACCTGTAAAGTGAATTCCGCTAAAGTCTTTACTTGCAAGTACTGTATCTGTAATCATAACAGGATCTCCCATCACCATATTAATAACTCCGTCCGGTACACCTGCTTCTTTAAAGATATCAAGAATAACTTTTGCAGAATATACTTGGCTATCACTAGGCTTCCATACTACTACGTTACCCATTAATGCTGCACTTGCTGGCAAGTTTGCTGCAATTGCTGTAAAATTAAAAGGAGTAATTGCATATACAAATCCTTCAAGAGGTCTGTATTCAAGACGATTCCAAGCTCCAGAAGTAGACTGTGGCTGCTCGTTAAAGATTTCTGTCATAAATTCTACGTTAAAACGTAAAAAGTCTATGAGTTCACAAGAAGCATCAATTTCTGCTTGAAAGATATTCTTAGATTGCCCCAACATAGTTGCTGCATTTATTCTTGCTCTGTATGGCCCAGCAATTAACTCTGCAGCGCGTAAAAATATCCCTGCGCGTTGTTCCCAAGGCATCGCTGCCCATTTTTCTCTAGCGGCAAGTGCAGTCTCGATGGCGCTTTGAGCTAATTTTTTATCTGCTTTGTGGTAGGTTCCTAAAATATGTTTGTGATCGTGTGGGCAAGACATAGTGTCTGTGTCACCAGTTTTTACGTCTTTACCATTAATGTATAAAGGCACTTCTATAGTTTCGTTATACATTTTCTTGTAGGTAGCGGCAACTTCTGCACGCTCAGGAGAGCCTACTGCATAATCTTTTACTGGTTCGTTTACGGCTACTGGCACTTTAAAAAATCCTTTTCCCATAGTGTTATAATTATCAATTCCAATGTTGGTTTACCGCAGTGGTAAATGGCTTCGGAAATATTATTTATTTTAAATTATTTAAGGTGCAAATATACTCAATTTACGCGTCAAAATTAAAATGTAACGTTTGTCTAAGATTGAATTATTTTGTAGCCAGCTATATTATACTATTATTTTATGTAGGGTTACTTTTATTATTCTTCTTTTAATATTGATGATGCATCTTGAAGAGATCCAATCTGTGTAATTAAAAATACGGGATGCCTTACAAGAATCTAAAGGCTTTAAAGAATGTTGAATCTAAGTTTAGTTAGCACCTTGCGGTGTAACGAGTTTGAAGTTTGGGATGGTGACTTGAATAAGTTCTGTGGTTTTAAAGTTTACCATTTCATAATAACCACCCATCTCGCCAAAATCTCCAACTAATATACAACTACTATTATACATGTGTGTTTCTCCAGGTTTTAGCACGGGTTTTTTGCCTACCACACCATCTCCATACACATACTCTGTTTCTTTAAGCGCGTCTTTTATTGCCCAATACCGTTTTTTTAACTGTACAGTGTCTTCGCTTTTGTTTTCTATTTTCACAAGATATGAAAAGGCATTGCACGTCATGCCTTGATTGACAACTTTGCCTTCAAAACGAGCTTTTACTGAAACTTTAATGCCTTGTGTTACTTCGTATGTCATATTAATAAGCTGCCGCCGTGAGTAAAAAGAAAAATGTGGATATAATTAATGATCCCGTGATAAATACAAAACTTAAAAGTACAAATTTTAATGCGGTTAATAATCTACTTTGTCTATAAAAGTTACGTAATGCCTTATAAAAATAGAAAGGGGCGATGATTAAAAATAGTAATGTATAAAGAATTTGTATGCCAATAATAGTGTCAACTATTAGCAAAATTAACATAGATAAAAAGACAAAGCTAAAGATGTGGAAAACAAAGACTATGTGCTCCATATAATTTACGTTCCTTTTGTAATAGAATAGCCAGAAAAATAATGCAAAAATAGGTGTGAAAAAAAACAGGAAGAAAGGCACTTTATTAATCATATAGCTATAAAAACTATAAGGATCTGCTTTTACTCTTTCAAAGGCTTGGTTTTTGTCATATAGCCATCTATTATATCTCGTATTGTTATGTTCTAAGCTGTCAAGTGCAAATTTAGCGTTAGCAATCTTTGTGTCTTCGTAGAAGTTGATATAAGTCAAAACTTTTTTTCCGTTTGCATCACTCCAGCTAAGTGAATCTAATTCTTGTTGTTTAACGTATTTTTGATGTAAATCAAAGATACGTGTGGTGTCTGGTTTCGTATTATCGTCAATTAATGTGCTGTTTTTTATTATTGAATCATTTAATTGTTCATTAGTAGAAGGGAGGGTGCCTTCTTCAATTTTTATATTATTGGCGATAAGTGAGTCGATTGCTTTGTCGTTAGCTTCATTAGCAGTAATTGTAAGGAAAGGAAGTACTTTGTTTATTTGGGTGTTAATATCGTTTTTATCGTTTGTTACGAAGGTGGCCACAAACGTAGATGCAATAAAATAAATAATAGAAACAGATAAAAAGAACCTAAAAGGATTGGCATACTTTAAACGCTGTCCTTTTACATAATTGTTGGTGATGGTACCTGGTTTAAATAGTAAATCTTTAAGTGTGTACCTCAGTCTGCTATCAAAGCTAACTATGCTTTTAAAAAATTCACCAAAAAAGTCACCAAGCGAAAGTTGTTTAGTACTGTTCAATTGAGAACAATAAGGACAATAACGATCACTTAAGTCTAGTGGATGCCCGCAATTAAGGCATTCATTGCTTCTGTATTTAAAGTGCTTTCGGCTATTTTTTGAAATAGTATCAGTAACAGTAATTTCTGTTTGCTCGTTTTCCTTTGGTTGGTCTTCTGCGGTTTGGTCTGTAGGTATTTCGTCTTTCACAGTACTAATATAAAACCTTTTTAGAATAGTGGGGCATTATTGGTTAGAAATAAAGAGAGAAAGTGGCTAATGGATAAAAGCTATAATCTACTAGTAGCTTTTATTTTCTTTGTCCATTTTAAATTGCATTAATCCGCCTATTTGTTTTGCCTTAGCAATGGCTGCGGCTGCATTTGCTCCTGTAAAACTTGTATTGATTGTTTCCTCCCACAATGCAAGCCATGTTTCAAAAGCAAGTGGTGTGAGGTTTTTCTCAGCATTTAGTTTTAAATGCACGAGCATAGGATTACCTTTATACTTGTTGCCGTGAAATATGAGATCATCCCAAAAGTCGCAAATTAGGCTTTTGTGTGCGTCAAAGTGCTGCGCAACTACGGTGGTGAAGTATTTAGAAATATTAGGATGAACAATGGCTTCTTTGTAGAAGGCATCAACTAGAAAATCTACGTCTTGTCTCGAGTTTAGTTCTTTCAAGATGTTTAATTATTGGTTATTACTTCAGAGTTTCCGTAGCCTACGCCAATAATTCTGTCAAAACGACCTCCTTGTTCTCTGTAATAAACGACCACAGCATATTCGTTTTCGGTTTGCCAGAAATCTCCAGAAACAGCTCCTCCATCGATATATCCGTCCGGATCTACAAGTACATATTTGTAATTATAGAACCCTTGTTTAAACAAACGGGTATTTTTGTATTTACCACTTCCTTCATCATATTTCATAAGGGTAGAATCATCGACAGCCCAGTTATTAAAGCCGCCGTAAATATGAATTTCGCTGTCTCCTATGTCTCCATAGTGATCTAGGCTAAAATACGTCCTTACATATTCTGCCTCTGTTGCAGAGTTGTCTGCGTCTATATTACTCACTACAAAAGATCCATTAACGTCTGGATTGTAGGTGTACTCGCGATCATAGCGATCAATATTTGTATATAGAAAGTGTTCAAAAATATCATTTAATTCTACACGGCGTATTCCGTTAACCGCAGACCTTACTTCCTTACTGTCAAAAGCTAAGAATTCATTACCTCCTCCAAAAGAAGCCTCTGCGTCATACTTGTAAATGAATTCGCTGCCTAATGAAAATTGAGGTTTTAAACCTCTTATTGTGTTATTTAAATTATTGTTTTTAATAATCACTGTATGCAAATTTTGTTTAGGATTAATAAGAAGCAACGAAGGGCTATTCACTGTGAAATTTACAACTTGACTACCTTCTACATATTTAAGGTCTCGTGAACGTCTAATCGATACACCTACGCTAGCGATAGGTTCAACTACCATAAATTTACGAGAGAACATAAGGTCACCGTAATCATCATAAATTGAGATTAAATAGTTTCCACTTTTATTTATCCTGCGTGTTTCACGGTTAGGAATTGATAAATTATAGTTCGTGAATATTTCTAGAGTGTTTAATGAATTTATAAAACTTTCTATTCGCACATCGTCAAAACCAGAAAGATATTCCCCTTTAGAGAGATCGCTCTCAGTCCAGTCATAATTATGATGTGTAATCTTATAATAAAAATCATCTTCATTTCCATTTAAGGCATCAAAGCTTAGGCTTAATGGTTCTCCTAGTTTTATGATAGGGAGTTTGTTAAGTGTTTGTTGGCCATTAAATTGAATGGTTCGAAGGTATTCTGGAGCGCCTACTTCTTCCGCTTGCGCGAAAATGTTCAAGATTCCAACAATAA
>JALZVC010000277.1 GCA_023301205.1 Flavobacteriaceae bacterium | reverse complement strand
CTTTATATATTAAAAACAGCACACTAATTAATGTCAATCCTAACCTGCCCATACTGTAACACTCAATTGCTTCCAGCAAATAAGGCCACCTATCGCTGTGAAAACAACCATAGTTTTGACCTTTCCAAACAAGGGTATTTAAACCTACTTCCTGTAAACAAAAAGAAATCTAATGATCCAGGGGATAACGAGATGATGATTGCGGCAAGAAGGGATTTTCTAGAAATGGGTTTCTACGATCCCTTAATAACGAGTATTAAAAAATGTATCAACGAAGAACTCTCATTTAGAAACAAAAAAATTGTGGCTTTAGATGCTGGCTGTGGGGAAGGTTATTACTCTGAGAAAGCATTAAACCACCTTCACGGGTTACACACGACTATTTTTGGTACAGATATCTCTAAACATGCTGTGAAGTATGCAGCAAACACCTATAAGAAGAATTTTTACTTTGTAAGTTCGATTTACAATTTACCCATTGCAAAAAAAAGTGTAGATTTAATTCTTTCTGTTTTTTCGCCTATTATGCCTAAAGAGTTTAAGCGTGTTGTAGCGCGCAACGGTTATGTAATTGTGGTAAGTCCTGCATCTAATCATTTAAACGAAATGGCGGCCTTAATTTACGAGAAAGTAAAACCGCATACCACCACGGTAGCAGCGCAAATGAGTACCGAGTTTGAGCAGTTGGTAAACAAGAGAACCACTTTTACAATAGATTTAAAAAGTGCAGAAGATTTATTAGCGTTATTAAAAATGACCCCGTATTATTGGAGTACAGGAATAGAGCGCTTAGAAAACATTACCAATAAAAATGAATTAACGGTCACCTGTGATTTCAATATAGATATTTTCAGAAAAAAGAAACAGCTGTGAAAAAAACAGTATCAATTATTGGTGGTGGTCCAACGGCTTTTTTATTGGCTGCTTATTTAGATACATCAAAGTATAGCGTTACCATCTACGAAAAAAACAAAACAGCAGGACGTAAGTTTTTAGTAGCGGGAAAGGGTGGTTTTAATTTGACCCACTCAGAATCAATAACACAACTCATAGAACGATATACACCTAGTGATTTTTTAGAACAAGCACTAACTACCTTTAGTAATGTAGATTTTAGCGCTTGGTTAGACGAGATTGGGATTCCAACCTACGTAGGCAGTAGTAAACGCGTATTCCCTAAAGAAGGTATAAAACCTATAGAAGTGCTTCAGGCGATACTTAAAACACTTCAAGAAAAAGGTGTGACGGTACAATACGAACACACGTTTACTGGTTGGGATAATAAGGGGAATCCAATTATTAATAAGAAATCGATAGAAGCAGATTACACGGTTTTTGCATTAGGTGGTGGTAGTTGGAAAGTAACGGGTTCTGATGGAAACTGGTTAGATGCTTTTGCAAAACAAGGCGTTAAGACTAATCCATTCCAAGCCTCTAATTGTGCTTTTCAAATTGATTGGAAACCAGATTTCATCTCTCATAACGAAGGGATGCCTTTAAAAAACATAGCGATTTCTTGTGATGGAAAATTTCAGAAAGGAGAAGCAGTAATCACCGCTTTTGGTTTAGAAGGAAATGCCATTTATGGACTAAGCCCACAAATAAGAGCACAGTTAGCTTCGCAAAAAAAGGCAATCATCCATATCGATTTTAAGCCTATGTTATCTCAAGAAACGGTACTAGCAAGAATTGAAGCCTCCCGTAAAAATACGACTCAAATATTAAAAAAGGAACTCAAATTAAGTACCCCACAAATCGAGTTGTTAAAAGCATATCTGTCTAAAGACGATTATTTAAACCCAGTTTCTTTAGCAAAAAATATTAAATGTTTTCCTGCGGAAATTTTAAATACAGGAGCCATAGATGAGGCCATTTCTACCATAGGCGGTATTGCCCTTGAAGCGGTTTCAGAATATTTCGAAATTAAAAAAATGCCCAATCAGTATTGCATTGGCGAAATGTTAGGCTGGGATGCACCTACAGGCGGCTATTTATTGCAAGGTTGCGCCAGTACCGGTGTGCACTTGGCTCATTATTTAAATGATAAGCCTTAGTTTTACGTTATGATGGAGTAGGAGCGGTCTGTTGTAAACTGTCTTCGACTAAAAATCCTTCAATTAATCCTTGTGGATGACTGGTAGGTAGCACGTCGAACTCAAACCAATCTGCCAAAACCACATCATAATCAGATTTGTTTAAATAGCTCGCCAGTGCGCGATTTAAGCCTTTAGTGTACTTGGGATGATCTGCGCCCTTAGGATCTTCATGCCATAAGTCATTTTGTGCAAATCCTTTAAATTCAGGTCCTGTGATTTTGATGCCAAATTCTTCTGGGTTTTTACCAATAGGACTGTGAATGGTCGTGGTGAATTGATGCCAAAATGCAGATTGTATGCAGTTTTTCTCAAACAATTGCCGTACTACCTCAAGCGAATCAATAGTTTCTTGCTCCGTCTGTGAAGGAAAGCCATACATTAAATAGGCGTGTACTAAAATTCCACATTCAGAAAAATGATTGGTTACACGCGCTACTTGCGCAATATCAACTCCTTTTTTCATCTTGGCTAATAAACGATCTGAAGCTACTTCGAGTCCGCCAGTGACAGCAATACAGCCCGATTGCGCTAGTACCTCGCAAAGCTCTTTTGTAAAAGTCTTTTCAAACCTGATATTAGTCCACCAAGTAATATTGACCTTGCGTGCGAGTAGTCTTTCTGAAAGGGCTCGTAGCATTTTAGGCGGTGCTGCTTCATCTACAAAATGAAAGCCGGTAATTCCAGTAACCGAGACTATTTTTTCAATCTTATCTACAAGATCATCTGCGGTTGTGTTTTGATAGTTCCCTATATAATCTAAGTTGACATCACAAAACGAACATTGTTTCCAGTAACAGCCGTGCGAGATCGTTAACTTGTTCCAGCGATCATCTGTCCACATGCGGTGCATAGGGTTCACCACGTCTAGAAAAGAAACATATGTATCAAAAGCTAAATCTGAATAATCTGGTGCAGGCAGGTTTCTATGATGGTAAATGGTGTTTGGTAGTTTGTTTTTATACACCACGTTGTTGTCTACACAGACGAAGGTTCGCTCTAGTTCGTCAATAACGACGGTACCTTCAATATGTTTCACAATCTTTAACAAAGGACCTTCACCGTCATCTAAAGAGATAAAATCTACAAATTCGAAGATACGCGGGTCTTCTAGCGAACGTAATTCTGTATTGCAATACCCACCGCCAAATGCCACTTTTATTTCAGGAAAAAACTGTTTGATAAATTGCGCACAGCGCAATGCTGCAAAAAGATTTCCAGGAAAGGGGATGGTAAAACAAACCAGATTTGGGTTGGATTCCTTTAGCTGTACCTCAAGAATATCCATCATTTGATCTTCAATAATAGTAGGCTGGTATTGTAGCACCTCGTCTAATGGATCAAAACTAGTTGCCGAAGTGGCAATCTGCTCTGCGTATCTTGTAAAGGCAAAAAACTCATCTACATTGGCTTGAATAAAATCACCTATTTCTTCTATATATAAAGTTGCGTGGTGCTTAGCTTTATCTATAACTCCAAGGTCGCCAGCTGCCCATTGTATGGCTGTATTTACTTTTGATAAGCGATGACCTAGGGGTAAAAAACCTTTAGCTAAAATCTTTTTTGCGGTATCAATATCGGAGTTTTGAAGAAACCCTATTATAGTGTCCACACAAGCTATATATGCCGTTTTATGTTCTTGTATTTCTGGATAATCAGTATTGCCTAAAGCTTCAGCTTCTTTGAAAACTTGTGTGAGGAAATCATTGGTGAAAATTGCTGTAAATAAAGCAATGCTTAAATCAAACTGCTGCACAGCCACGCCTTTTTCTTTCAAGAACCCCTTAATGTAAGCAGTGGCAGGATACGCTGTATTTAATTGCGTAAAAGGTGGCGTTACGAGTAAGACTTTTGCTTGCATCATACAAAGATAGCCTTCTTTAGTAGGAATTACTATTTAAGATTTAGAATAGAAATATCCATTGCTTTCATTTATAGGCATAAAATAAAAATCTAGTTAAGTATATTTACATTTACAAAAAAAAATGGGAAATGATAGACGCTAAAATAACAGATTACATTGCTGCAATACTCAAAAATATGCCTAGTGATTGGCTTAGTTTAACCACACATCGTTTGGATATTTATGACGAAGGACAAGCAAAGACGGAGTTCTTAGATCATTTAGACCTTTTTTATAATAAGAACGAAGTGGTAAAAACGGCATTAGCAGCGATGCCTACTGCCTATGATTACATCAGACTAGGACATCCGTTGTCTTGCGTTTTAGAGTGGGGGATTGCGCGATTGCATCATCTAGAACCAAAAGCTGTCATTAGTTTTTCTTCGCAAACGACACCCATCTTAGCGATATTAAGAAAAAACCTACTGGATACTAGAAAAACCAGAATTTTGTACACAGGTGAGCTGCCTCATTTTTTTACTGCGGAAATTATAAAGAATGTCTATGGGTATAGTTTTGATTTACAAAAGATCAAAACAGATACGACTATTACTGAATTTGACGGAAGTACGATATTGGTTTCGAAAAAAGCTAATGTTGGGGTTTCAGCTCTACATGCTAACGTTGATTTTTATATTAATTTATACGACCAACTAGGAAGTATCTTACTAATAAATGGAGCCCACAACAATGCTTTTATACCTGATATCCAGCACGTACGCAGACGAGAAACTATAGCGATGACGCCAAGTAATTGTCTGGTTACCTTACAGTCGCTTGTATCCCAAAATGATATTGAAACACCTAATTTTAATCTTAAGGAAGATAAAGCAAAAGTCGTTGCTGCTATTACAGACATATCAAATACAAACTCTGGTGTTTTAGCAGCTTCTAGCGGATTATCAATACAATATGCTATTATGATGGGGCTCATTCACGATGCGCAAGAAAATCATAAAGGAAAAGCGATTAAATTTATTGTTCCTACTAACTGTTATGGTGGTACCAATGACCAAGCACGTCGTGTTGCGGCTTGCATTGCTAATGTTGAAGTGGTAGATCTTGCCGTAGATGGTGATAACGATATGGTAACGGGTATTGACGCTGTGTTACATAAACTGGCTCAAGAAGATGCAGTGCCTTACATTATTGCTGAAATACCTACAAACCCGAGAGTAGAAGTACCAGATCTGGAACAGCTAAAAGCAGTACTCAGCGTATCACGTACCACAGCAAATGGAGCTAAAGCGGTTGATTCGGTTTTTATTTTAGATCAAACCTTTTGCCCTAACATACACTTTTTGGGTGAAGACAATATACTAGGTAAAGTCCGCGCCATTGCTTATGCAAGTGGTTCTAAGTTTCCAAGTGGAGGTAAATGTACTGCAGGATATTGCGTACCAAACAAGAAAGCAGCTGGCTTATTAGAGAAAATCGAATTACATCTTAGTCTTTGTGACAATGAAGCTACGGCATTGCAATATGAATTATTAGC
>JALZVC010000276.1 GCA_023301205.1 Flavobacteriaceae bacterium | reverse complement strand
ATTTTTGCAGACCGTTTTTAACAACGGTTCTACCTTTATCTTCGGATAAAAATGCTCGAGTGGCGGAATTGGTAGACGCGCTGGATTCAAAATCCAGTGACTTCGGTCGTGCGGGTTCGATTCCCGCCTCGAGTACTAAACGGGACAACATCTTACTATTTGTTGGTGTCCCGTTTTCATTTCCGCTCATTTGCCAATCTATTGTTAGAGTTGTGTAAAAAAAAACTTACTTTAACGTTTCGATAATAGTAATTTTTATGATCAAATAGGATTCATAAGGTTCTGTCCCATTATCTCGTATAGGATATTATTTGAAAGAAACAGACTCTTTAAATCCTGTGATACTTGCAATCTTAGCTGGGTAGGTTATTTTCTAAGATCAAGAGCCTGTTCGTAAAGTGCTTGGTCTTTTTTGTTATAAGATCTAATCAATGCTTTTGTTTGTTCATCTACAACAGACTTGTTACTCGTAGCTGTCTTATTATGCGTTACAATCTCAAGAGTACTCCAATTTAATTTTCTACTTAATTCTTGAATATCCTGATCATAGTTTTCTACGATACCAATAAAAAAGAAATCCTTAAGGTCAATACCTTTTAAAAACTTTGACATTCTATCACAATTTCTTTCGTCTTGTGCATATTCAAGTAAAGAACGTTGCATTTTAGAAAGAATATTAAGTCCTTTTTTTTCTTCATTTAATTCTTCGCCCAATCGTTTGTGTAAATAGTAATAATTAGAGATAACACGTTCAACAGGGTCTCGTAACCAGGTAATAATGGGGGTATTGGGAGGAAGGTTTAAATAGTTATGCAACAAATCGATGGTGAAATGCCCATGAATTACTGTTGTATTTTTATACAGATAGGCTTTATTTACAGATATTTTATTGATTCTTGTCCTATTATCATCAATATCAATGCGTGTTACTTTTTGATGACCATATTGCTTTTTTAAACTATGAATAAAGGAGGTTCCTGCTGTTTTAGGAATATGAATCGATACAAGCTTAACTTTTGACCAATCTGCATTGCGTTGGTGGGTTCCAACAAGGCGACGGTGTATGTTAAGTAATGAATAGTATATATGCATAAAATCTATTTTCTACAGAAAGAATAATCAAAGATTTCGATATCCTCCTTATAATGTATTCGTACTAATTCTTCTAATTCATCATCATATGCTGTGCTGTAATGAATAATAGGTAGGCTTTGATTTATGTGAGGTAACCCTATTTTCATTTCTAATATTTGTCCAAGCTTATTAACATCGGACGCTAAGTTTTCAAATCTCCCGATAAAGTCTATATCTATTTTATTATCAAAATTTTTGAGCCATTCTACTTGAGGCTTTAATTTTTCATATGGGTTATCGTATTGATTATTTAAAGTTGATTTTAACCATAATCCGAATGTATTTCCTTGTGCTTCAGTTGCTATTTTGTTTTTTCTTTGTTGGAATCGATATAAAGAATAAAGACGATCCCAAGGGTTGCGCACAAATGAAAATTTAAAGGTGTTATCCCAATGTTCTTGACCTACAATATCAATAATTTCTTTTGCAAAATAATGTTTTTTAGTTTTACTGGATTCCTTACTTCTGTTAAACGCCATACTTGAAACCAAACTCGTTCCAGCAGTTTTTGTAATATGGATACGAATGATATCATCTCTCCTTTTTATGTAAAAAGGATAGGGTATTGTATGATTGAACCTTGAAAAGAAATCCATTACGCTATTAATTCATTTGATCATTGTCTGTGCAAATTATATGGGTAGAACTAACTTGTTGTATAGTCTTTTATCCCTTTAGCAACATCGACAGTTGTATTTATTATTTCACCTTTTTCTAATACAATTAATCTATTGGCTAGATCGCCTATTTCGGTTAAACGGTGTGTAGCAATTATCAACGCTCTTCCCTTTTTAGAGTATTCTTCTTTTAGAAACTTAAAACACTTTGCTTTAAATTTTGAGTCTGAAAAACTAAATCCTTCATCAATAAATAGAATATCACTTTTTATAGAAAGGACAAGGGACATCGCGAGGCGGGTTTTCATTCCTGAAGAATATTTCCCAAAAGGAGTGTCTAAAAAAGAACCTATATCTGAAAAAGATATAATAAAATTCATGTTTGCTTCAATTTCCTTGCGTGACATACCATAATAAGCAGCTTTCAAATATACATTCTCTCTACCTGTCAATATCGGGTTAAAGCCTGATTTAATAGCAAATACACTAATAATTTTTTTAATCTTTTTGTGATATTCAATAGTGCCTCTTTCTGTTTCATAGATTCCTGCCAGCATTCTAGTCAATGTTGTTTTTCCAGAGCCGTTGATACCCGCTAAAATGATAACATCGTCTTCATAAATATTAAAATTAATATCATGTAATGCCCAAAATTCATTATTACGCAAGGAAGAGTAATCTGGTTTTAGTCCAAAGAAATAGCTAACAAGATCTTTTATCCCATAATACATATTATAGGCGAGGTCCTTACAAAATTTCTTATGCAGACCTGTTACTTTAAGTAAAGGGATAGGTCTTAAAGTTGCCTCGTCGGTACGCATTGATATTTGTTTGTCAGTTGTGCTCATTAAACCCCCTCTCTTTCTAATATTCTTGCAGTATTAATTACAAAAAATCGAGTTAGCAAAATAAATAATACGGTAACACATACTGCACAAATTAGGCTAATCATTGGTTGGTATAATTCTCCATTTAATAATATATTTCTTGGACTACTAATTAAATACGTTAATGGATTGTATTTAACAACTTTTGCTAATAAACCTGTTGAGATCTCTGGAGTATATACTACAGGACTAAGCAGTAAAAATAATTTGATGAAATTATCCATTAAAAATGTAAAGTCTTTTGCTAGAGCACTAAAAAGCCCAGTTAATAAACCAATTGCAGCTCCAAAAAGTTGAAGAGGCAATAATACTATAGGAAAAATAAAAGCTAATGGATGAAATGAAATTCCAAGATACATGAAGTAGGCTATGATGAAAACGAAAGGGACAAAAAATTTAATAGCTCCTACAATAAGTTCATTAAAGATAATTATATTAATGGGTAGCTTATTTACTAAAAGTGTCTTACCATACGTTATAAATATTTGGCTACAATTTTTATACGTATCAAAGAACAACGCCCAAATGGTAGTGCTTAACAAGACAAAAGCTGTGTAAGGAATTTCCATCTCACCAGGTTCGAGTATACCTGCTCCTTTAATGAAAATCCATGTTAAAATTGCAAATACAGGAAGTATTAACAACCATAACCAACCAAGGAGTGACCTTTTGAGATCTGCTAACAATCTAAGTTTTATTAACTCTTGTAGTAAAAACTTCTTTGATTGTTTAGGAAAAGTATAGGTGTAGTTATCCATCTATCATTTCTTTGTACAAATGTACATATTGTTCTACACTTTTATCTAAAGAAAATTGCACACTTTCTTTATATTGCCACTCTTTTTGTTTGGCTTTCTGTAATGCTTCAAATAACCCTTTTGTTGTAACTGAATCCATAGCTATATAGTGCCCACTCACAACTTCTTTTAAAGCCCCGCAATGTGAACTAATAACGGGAACATTTAATGCACAAGCTTCTGCAGCAACAAAACAAAACCCTTCTGAATACGAAGGTATTACAATAAAGGAGGCTTGTTTTATTTGTTTATACAATTCTTCTTTGGTTAAATGATGCATCACCGTAATCTGACTGATACATTGAAGGTTATTAATTTTGTTTACTATCAAGTCATACATTTTCTTTGGGAGTTTGGGTATAACTAGTGTTAGTGTAGCTTCAGGGGTTTTTTCAAGAAAAATATCTGAGGCTTCAAGTAATATGTCTATACCTTTTGAAACTCCAAGTCTACCAACAAAAATATAATTAAACGCCGTATTTTTCTTTATTCTTTCTACTTCTGTAATATTAATTTTAGTACTCAATTGCTCAATAGCATTATAATCTAGCCCGTTGTAAATCATATTAATTTTTGATTGATCAACTCCTGCTTTAATAAGACTTTGTTCTGTAAATTTTGAAACAGCTACAATTTTAGAAAATGGCAAATAAGATGCCATGCGCTCAAAAGTACTATATAAAATTTTTTGTGTAAAATTGAGGTAAGGTAATTGTTTCCATAAATCTCCCCAATATTCATGAAAAGTTAACACACTTTTTTTATTTCTTAAACGAGATACTAGCCAAGTAGGTGGCGCTGCAGTATACGTTGTTGTATGAACTAAATCAAAATTTTTAATGTTTTTAAATATGCTTGGAATACTTTTTATAAAAAAAGAAAAACGGTTGTTACAATTAACACGATAAATATCTATTCCTTCATTACATTCTCTTTGGGGGAGTTTTTTATCAAATCTTGTCGTGATTACCATGACCTCATAACCTTGAGTAACTAATGTCTTTGACAATTGCCAAAACAAGTGTTCTACTCCTCCAATATATGGATGAAAATGTTCTAAAACGAATAATATCCTCATGAACCAAAATCATCTTTATCAGCCATAAATAAAGATAGCTCTATAGTTAATTTTGTAATCGTTTTTTGTTGTCTTTTGTATAAATCGTAAAGTATAATTACAGCGCCAAACAAAAAACCAATTAAAACAAAAATGATGGCATTAACATTACTCTTAAAATCTAATGTTTTAGCCAACCAATTTGTAGTGAAATCTGGAAATAATGCAATGATGGAAATAAATACTGCAAATAATGCTCCTGGCCATACCGATTTCCATTTTGTTTTAAAAGTATAAATTCTCCATAGTTGCCATAAAATAAAAATGACGGAGAGTATTGGTATTATTATCTGAAATGTTCTAATGTTCATATAGTCTATTTTTAATTAAACGGTATGCAGTTTGTAATCCTTTCATCAAATTTTGTCCCTTACTTTGAGAGTATTTAGTGTATAGAACTTTAATAGGTGTTTCTACTAAATTTAGTTTCATGGTATTGGCTTTCCAGACCATCTCCGTACAAATACCGTAAGCATCTAGTTCAAGCTCTAGATTATCTATAGCTACTTTATTTAATAGCCTGAATCCTGATTGACTGTCGGTCACTGTTGATTTTCCAAAGTAAGTAAACATATTTGCTACTTTATTATAGATAACCCTCGAGAATGGCATTTTAGACTTCTGCTCCAAAAAACGACTGCCAATTACAATATCGGCTTTCTGTTTTTGTAATTCATCTGTAAGCTTTTCAATTTCACTTGGATAATGCTGTCCGTCTGCATCCATCAAAACCATAAACTCAAGACCTTCTCTTTTAGCAAAAAGCATAGCGGCTCTTGTTGCAGCTCCAACGCCTCTATTTAAACATAAGTGTAATACTCTGGCTCCTGCCTCCTGAGTAAATTTGCGAGTGTCATCCGTACTTCCGTCATCAACTACAATAATATTTTTATAGCCACAAGACTTTAGCTCTTTGATGACATCTCTAACGACAGTAGCCTCATTATAAGCGGGCAAAAAAACCCATAAGTCGTCTTTTATTATCATAGACATTATAATATTTCAAAAATAGCAAGATCCCCTTGTTCTACTGTCTTGCCAACTAGACCATAACCTATTTTTGTTTCATTAGTTTTTGGATCTTTTCTACTCACTTTATTATTGGTCATCACCAATCGAATTCTATCCTCATTATTTAAAACTTTTACAAGTTTTGTTGCTTTGTCAGTTAAGGATTGTTCTGGTGTTTGGTCAATTGTTGCAACTTTTAAACTAAAAACAATGTACTTAACATTATTTAATTTTAAAACAGTTAAAAAATCATCTGGGTTTTGCAGTTTACTACTAACGCGATCAAATATATTCAGCTGAGTATCCTCATAAACTCTCGAGCTATTATTTTTTATATGATAGTTCATAAATGTTCCAATACGATAAATTTTTGTCGAGATATCTTTATTAAGGACCTCAGCCGCAGGCGTGATTATAGACCTTGAATTATTCAAACTTGTATCTGTTATAAAATGATTGGAATAATGACTAATAAACGGTTCAAAAAAAACATTATTTAATTGACTTAAATCATTATTGTTATTTGAAAAATGAGCTAATAAATTTAATGTCAAAAAAATAGAGAACATTACTTGAGCCCATTTTTTAATCATAGAACTTATATTTTCAGAAACAAAAAGGGATATGTTTTCATAATAATATGCAATCAACAAAGAGGATAGTAGCCAAATAACCAAAGCGTAGTAAGGTATTCCATTCCCTAATATCCACCATAAAAACCCATAAGTCATTATAAATATCAATACTAATTTGACAGGTTGGCTAAATTTTTGCCAGTTGTCTTTTGCTATCCAAGCAAAAAGTATACATAGCAATATAAGAATACACAAAATTAAAGGGAATGTCATTTCTGAAAAGACCCCAAATAATGATTGGATTAATTCACTAATACTAGTTTGCAGCTTTAGAAATGGTAAGGAAATATCTTTGCTTATATCCAGAAAACTATTACTTGAATTTGGGTAAAAATTATTTAAATATTTTGCAGAATCTAGAGCAGAACCTTTAGAGATCATGGCAGCTTTCCAACTCAGCAAAAGAACGGTCCCAAAAACCAAAAGGCCTATACTATTTTTTAAGTTAATTTTTTTTTTCTTTTTTAGAGATAATACAAATAATGGGAGGAAAAGTAAAAATAAAAACCCAATATCTATTCCTCTTTTATTAGGGATGTTGACTCCCACACTCACATCATAAGGTAAAGACAAATAACTATTTAAGCCTGCCTCATACCCTAAGTATCTTAGTATCTCTTCGCGTTTACCTGTATTACTTTTAAAATCCTTTTTAGTATTCTTTTTAGTATTTTCTCGTTGTTTTCTTATTTTTTCATATTGATTAATGAAACTCTTATCATCAAAACCTGAAACATATTCTTCCCCTCCAAGATATTTAGTGATTCGGGCCTTATCCTCATTTGACATTTTACTAGGAATATCATTTTTAGCCAAAAATGGATAATCATATTTAAAAGAATCTTTAGCTCCTTTTCCATAGAGCAATGCTTTAGTTGAAATATGTCCCGTTTCAACACTATTTTTAATTGCCCAAGGCATAACACTCAGCATCATAACAAGGGAAATAATGAAAATATGTTGAAGTACGTTATACCCTTTTATCCAATTAAATTTTTTGAAGTAAAAAATAAAAAACCCCATACCTAAAAAACCAAAGACCCCAATGATAGTATACCGCTCTATAGAAGAGATTTCTAAGTAGCCAAAAGAATCTATTTTCAATAGAAACAGTAAAGATAAAGCCGTAAACATTGATCCCAAATAGGCCTTGATCCCACCCCATTGATAAACAAGCAGTAAAACAACACCAATAATTAATAGTAATCCAAGATATTTAATTCCCATTGCAAATCCTATCAATAAGCCTAAAAGACTGAAAAACAACTTAGAATTTTTATTTTTTATTGAAAAATCATATTGTACAAATTTTGCATATTTCAGAAAGAAAATAATAACAGATATACAAATGAAAAGAAAACCAAGATCTACCTTTTCATCAACAAAGTTGTGAAAACTCACGGCAGGTAGTGTGTAAAAGACAGCTACTCCTATCCATGTTGCCGTTTTACTTAAAAAAATACGGCCTAGATGGAACATAGCCCATAAAGTAAGTACGCCCATGATATGGGAAAGAAAAATAGAAAATGCCATACTCCCATAAAGAAGAGGCCCTAAGCTTGTAAATAGTGACCAATTGTAAGCTTGCCCTCCCTTTATTAAAGATTGAGAGTCGATTAAATTTTTTGTTATATTTTGATATAATGCAGCCCCATCATAACCAAGCGGAAAAATTTTTAACGCTCCTACTAAATTAAAAGCTGTGAAAATTAAAATTACAGTAATGACAGCAAATGTCCAAAAGGATACACCTTTAGTATTGATAGGGTCCCAAAGAACATATTTGATAAAGGACCAGCAAACCTTTCGTTGCCATATTAATAACAATACTAATATGGGAATAATTACCCAAGTTTGTAAGAAACCTATAGCAGCCAATCCCATTAATAAAAAAGTGAGTATTACCATTCCTAAGGCAACTCCAAGTATTAGTTTATGATGAATATTTAATATCCCTTTAAATGGTTTTAAAAACTTGTTCCCAGCCGCATAGCAGCATAAAAAGATTGAAAATGTACCAAGGTGAAGGGAAATATTATTAATCAAAAAGAACCCTTGATGTTCAAATGAAAAACCATTAGATATTGATGCCTCTCCAGCAAAACTGTTATAAACAATCATTAATGCTATGAGAAGAAAAGTATATATCATCCATCCTCTCCATTTAAAATTACCCTTAGAGAATAATAAGAAAATCCCTATCGAAATAAGAATTAGACTAAATATTGTTTTAAGATAAGGAGGATGGGTCGCTGCATAAATATAGGAAGAATGGTGTATCAGATAATTAACAAAAACCCATAGTGTCCATAAGAGTAATCCAAATTTTAAAAAAAGTGTTTTCTTTTTAGCGCTTAACATTACTATTTCTTTTAGATTTCCTACCTGGGAATAATAGTAATTGTTCAGGAGTAAGCACTTTTGATTTTATTTTCTGAACCATTCTTCTTTGAAACATACTACAAGCGTGCTGATTTTTAAAAGTAGTCACTCTTGAACCTTCTGCTAGCGCATTTATTTGATCAATCTGTTCCTTACTAAGTGGAGCTTCCGTAAAATGGTTATACCTTTCTAATAAATGCTCTATTACTGCAGTCTTATTTGCAAATTTAGGAGGGTCGGTTTTACTAACTATTATTTGAGATTTTTTTTCTTGTGTCTTAGTTCCTGTTACTATATTTTCTGTAGGAGTATTGTTTATGTTGACATCATCTTTTGCAGTAGCATTATTTTTTTCACCACAGCCTATAATCAATAGCATTAGT
>JALZVC010000275.1 GCA_023301205.1 Flavobacteriaceae bacterium | reverse complement strand
GGAAACGTGCTTCCATCTAGTAATGGCGAAATTGTAGAACATGTTTATTATACGTTAAGTTATAGAGAAGAATATGAACAAGCAGAATGGGTAGCCTATGAGTTGTTAGAAAAGCATTTAACAAAAGACCAACATAAACGTCCTTATTTTATAGAAGACAGAGACGTGAAAACCAAATCTGCAGACTGGCGTAATTATAAAAACTCTGGTTATGATAGAGGACATTTATGTCCAGCTGGAGATCGTAAATTTACGTATGATGCCTATCACGAGACATTTTTGACAAGTAATATAAGTCCACAAGATCATAAATTCAATGCAGGTATCTGGAATAGCCTAGAACAAAAGGTACGTTATTGGGCAGGGAGATACGATGATGTCTACGTAATCACGGGCGGAATTTTAAAATCAGGTTTAAAAACTATTGGTGATGAGCGCGTAGCTGTGCCAGAAGAGTTTTATAAAATTGTCTTTGATAAACGCGGCGATGACTATCGAGCAATTGCCTTTATTATGCCTAGTGACAAAACTTCAGGCTCCTTTTACAACTACATGGTTTCTATAGATGATATCGAACAGAAAACAGGCATTGACTTCTTCCCAGAATTACCAGATGCGATAGAGAATGAATTGGAGCGTAATGATGATGTGAAAAACTGGTGGAAGTGATTTGAAACTGAAATCGAAATCGAAGATAAAATGAAGACGGAATTAGTTGTCATTACCATTTTCAATGTATCCATATTCTAAGTATAGTTTCTACAAAAATAAATACTGTACATCAACAAGGCCTTCTCATTAATTTTCGCAGAAAAAATTACAAAAAATAGTCCTCGCCACCCCGTCAGAATTTTCATTTTATCTTCGACTTCAAGTTCACTTTCGTCAAGTATAATAATAATTCTCACTATCGAGTCTCACGAATATAAATAGCTTGTGCTTTTATAACGCCTTCGCACTATTTTTTGTAGAAAAAATTACAAAAAATAGTGCTCGCCACCCCGTCAGAATTTTTATTTTTATTTTTCGACTTCGACTTCGACTTCAAGTTCACCTTCATCAAGTATAATAATAATTCCCACTATCGAGTCTCACGAATATAAATAGTAATATTGTAAAACCCCATAAGCTAGAGCCTCCGTAGCTGAAGAAAGGGAGCGGTATCCCCACCGTAGGGAAAATGCCGGAAACCATACCTATATTTACAAAAAAGTGAAAAAATAAAATAGCCGCTACACTGTAGCCATAAACGCGACTAAATTGTGATTTTTGTCTTTCAGCTAATACAAGAACGCGAATAATCAAACCGATAAATAGTGCTACCACAAGTATAGATCCAAGAAAACCCCACTCTTCTCCAACCGTACTAAAAATATAGTCTGTATGTTGTTCTGGAACAAAGTTACCTTTGGTTTGGGTGCCTTCTGTCCAGCCTTTACCAAACCAGCCTCCGCTACCTATAGCAATTTCGCTTTGGTTGGTGTTGTAGCCTATTCCTTTAGTATCTACGTCTTTGCCTAAAACGATATTAAAACGATCGCGATGTCGTTGTTCAAAAACAGAATTAAAGATATAATTTACAGAGAGAGCAAAGCCAACACAAGCGACAACTATAGTCGCATATTTAAGCAAATTAGGACGTTTTTTACGATTAAAAATAAAAAAGCCTACAGCGGTCAATATAACTATTCCTGACACCCAGTAGACGCCAAACGCAAGTGTACAGGTAAAAAGCGCTGCTGCAAAAAAGCCCAGTAATAAATAGATATAATGCATTCCTTCACGATATAAAGGAAATACAAATGCAGCATAAATAAGCGCAGAACCGGGATCTGGTTGCGGTACTATAAAAAGCGCTGGTAATGCAATAATTAAAAAAGCTCTTAATTGATCTTTAAAAAACGATATATTCGCCTGTATGTCGCTGACGTATTTAGCGACGGCAAGCGCCGTGGCTGCTTTTGCAAATTCGCTAGGTTGAATACTCACAGGACCAAATGCATACCAAGAGGTCGCACCATTTATGTTCTTACCAAGAATAAAGAGCCCAAGTAAGGAGACTAAGGAGACGATGTAAATAATACTCCCAAACCGTTCATAAAATTTGACATCAAGTGCTAGTATGAAAATAATTAGAACAAAGCTTAAAACAATCCATAGTAACTGTTTTGTGTAGATGTTGTTTAAGTCAAAAAAAGTCTCCACATTATCCACATAAGAGGCAGAGTATATATTTAACCAACCAATAGTTACTAATGCTAAGAATAGCAAAATGATAATCCAGTCAAAACGAGATGTGCGTTCTTGGCTCATTATTGATTGATTAAAAATGGAATCCCGCTATAGGGTTTAGCATATTCTGCTTCCAGACTTCCGTTTAAAACGTAATCTTCTAAATCAGTTCTGGTGACTTCTCCTTTTATATATTTTTCAATCATTAAGCTGGCAATTTTACCTGCCCATCTTGATCCCCAATAACCGTTTTCTACAAAAACAGCAATTGCAATTTTTGGGTCGTCTTTTGGCGCAAAAGCAACAAAAGTTGAGTGGTCGGTAAGTTTGGTAGTAACGCCATCTATTTTGGTGTAGTTTTCTGCGGTACCCGTTTTACCACAAATTTCAATACCAGGTACTCTCAAATTTGATGCAGTACCTTGGTTATCATTGTATACGTCAAATAAACCTTCTATTATGGGTTGGTAGAAATTTGAAGCTATTGTAGTATAGTTCTTTTTAGTATAGCGGCTTGGTATACTATCTTGTTGGTCAATATTTTTAATGAGGTGCGGTTTTATATACCATCCTTTATTTGCAATGGCAGCCGTAAAGTTTGCCATCTGTATAGGAGTCATTAAGACCTCTCCTTGTCCTATAGCATTAGATATGGTTGCGGGAGCATACCATTTGTATTTTGGATAACGATAATAACGATTATAATAATCCGCATCAGGGATTAATCCTTTACGACCACTTGGCATATCGTGACCAGAATATTCACCGAGGCCAAAACTCTTTAAATTGTTATGCCAAGCGTTAACACCTTCTTGTGGGGTATCGTATTTCTCGATGGTGCGCCTATATACGGTCGCAAAATAAGTGTTGCAAGATTTCGCTATCGCTCCTTCCATATCAACTGGGCTGCTGTGGGCATGGCATCCTAGTGGTTTTCTTCCGCCGTAATTATAATAACCAGGACAATATATTTTTTCATCTTTAGTGATTACATTTTCTTGCAAGCCTATGAGTCCAGTAAGTGCTTTAAAAGGAGAACCAGGAGGATACTCTCCAGAAAGTCCTCGGTCATATAGCGGTCTAGAAATGGAATCATAGAACATCCTGCTGAAGTTTTTAGAACGTTCGCGTCCTACCAATATTTTTGGATCAAAATTAGGTGCGGTGACCAAGGCGAGAATTTCACCTGTTTGCGGCTCGATGGCTACAATACCGCCTCGTTTGTTAACAAAGAGTTCCTCTCCATATTTTTGCAAGGTAGCGTCAATAGAGATGGTAAGATCTTTTCCTCGTTTAGGGAGGGTGTCAAATACACCTTCCAGATAAGGGCCTATATCACGGTTAAAACGGTCTTTTTGTATATACTGAACCCCTTTTACACCCCTTAGTTCTTCTTCATAAGCTTTTTCGATTCCTTGTATTCCTATATTTTCACCATTCTGATAATAGGGGTTGGCTTCTACGATCCGTTCATCAACTTCTCTAATATAGCCTAGCACGTTTGCGCCGTTATGCACTTGATAATCCCGTAAGGATTGCTTACGTATGTAAAAACCATCATATTTACGCATCTTCTCAGATAGATATGCGTATTCTTCTTTGGTTAATTGAGGAACAACTGTATAGGGTAGGCGAGGTGAGTATACTCTGGCTTTCGCCAAAATGTTATCGAATTTCTCCCTTGGCATTTTTAAAAGATTACAAAACTCT
>JALZVC010000274.1 GCA_023301205.1 Flavobacteriaceae bacterium | reverse complement strand
GTAGGGTCAAAAGTAATTTCAATTCCTTCTGCGTGACCAGTAACCCCATTGCATACTTCACGATATGCTGGATTTTTTATGTGACCTCCAGTATAACCAGAAACCACCTTACTAACACCATTAAATCGCTGAAAAACTGCTTCTGTACACCAGAAACAACCTCCTGCAAAAACTGCAATCTCACTTTTATTTTCCATATACCTACAAAAATACAACATAAAATACTTGCTTCGGAAATGTGCTCCCTTTTAACTTTTTATTAATACCTAAGCAATTGTTAATTGGTAATTTTGTGAAATCCCACATTTTAGCTCCAAACAATTGCAACCATTACCTATACATGAGATTTTTACTACTTTCTTATTTGCTATTTTTTACCAGTATTACTTTTGGCCAAGAACGAAAAAATATTAGAGCTGTTCGCATTACTGAAGCTCCAAAAATAGACGGAATACTTGACGATGCTATATGGCGTACTATCCCCAAATACGGAGATTTTAATATGCTCCAGCCAGGTATTGAAGGTGAAATACCAAAAGATTTTCCTACAGAAATACAATTTGCCTACGACGATAAAGCAATCTATATCGCCGGATATATGTACGATCCAGACCCTACTAAAATACTTAGTGAGTTTAGACAGCGTGATGATCTGGGTGGTCAAGCAGACATATTTTCTTTTGGCCTAAACACCTATAACGATGGTATTAATGAAACGCGATTTTTTATTACCAGTGCAGGTACCATTGCAGATTCTAGAGTGTCACAAAACAACGAGGATAATGGATTTAATGTGGTTTGGGAAGGAAGAATATCTGAAGACCCTAATGGATGGTATGCAGAGTTTAAAATACCTTACAATGCCTTGCGCTTTCCAGAAGTTGAGTTACAAGACTGGAGTATCAACTTTTTTAGAAGCATACGTCGTATAAATGAAACCCACTCTTTTAGCCCAATTAACAATAAGGTAGGTAACCAGACCCTGTATAATGCAGTTATCACTGATGTGAAAAATATTGATCCGCCTGTGCGCTTAACGTTATTTCCATTTGCACAAGGCGTAGTAGCTAATTTTGATGGCCAAACAAATACAAACTTCGCTGCAGGACTAGACGTAAAATATGGTTTAAGCGATAGTTTTACGCTAGACGCAACCTTGATTCCAGATTTTGGACAAACGGCATTTGATAATGTTACCTTAAATCTAGGTCCTTTTGAGCAAACGTTTGATGAGCAACGGCAATTTTTTAATGAAGGCACAGAGCTTTTTAATATAGGCGGTGTGTTTTTCTCAAGACGCGTTGGTAATGGCCCTACAGGCTCAGTCACAGATTTAGCAGATGACGAAGAAATCACTAATTTTCCGGACAGCGTAAGTCTTTTAAATGCGGTTAAAGTTTCTGGAAGAACAAAAGACAAATTAGGAATTGGATTTTTTAATGCGATTACAGAAAGAACATACGCTACGGTAGAAAATTTAACAGATGGCACAATAAGAGAAGTTCTAGTAGAACCGCTATCTAATTATAATGTGTTTGTACTAGACCAACAGTTTAATAATAATTCAAGTATTTCTTTAATCAATACAAACGTAACACGAGATGGCAGTTTTAGAGACGCAAACACCACCGGATTGGCCTTTGATGTATCTGACACTAAAAATACCATTAGCACCTCTGGAAGAGCGATAGTAAGCAACGTACACCAAGCAGATGGTTTTCAGCAAGGACTACGTACAGAGTTTGATTTCGCAAGTACAAAAGGAAAATTTAGATGGAGAGTAGGTCACGATCTTTCTAATACAACCTTCGATATTAATGATTTAGGATTAAACTTTAGAAACAACTTCAATAATTTTGTAGGCGGCTTGTCCTATCAGATTTTTGAGCCAACAAAAACATTTAATAATTATAGCTTTAATTTTACGTATCGTCATAATCGGCTCTATGATCCTAATGTAAGTACAGGTGACACCTATGACTTTTCGCATTTCTTTGTATTAAAATCACGGCTGGCTTTTGGTGGAGGATTCTTCTATAACACAGAAGAAGATGACTATTTTGAACCACGCGTAGCTGGTAAATTTGTCACCTTTGAAAGCAGACAAGGAGGTAGAGCATTTATCTCAACTGATTTTCGTAAACAATTCGCCTTTGACCTCAGTATTTCTCACGATTACTCAAACGAGGGTCCACAAAGTAATTACTCATTAGGGTTTGCGCCACGTTTTCGATTTTCAGATAAAATACTGGTAATCGTATCCTCTAACATATCAAAACAGAATAACCAATTTGGCTTTATTGATAGTACAGATACAGACGTGATTTTTGGGCAACGAGATATAAAAAGTATAGAAAATGGCATCACTACAAGTTATAACTTTGACCCATTCCAGGCATTAAGTCTGCGCTTCAGGAATTTCTGGACGACGGTAAATTATAGTGATGACATCTTTTTTGATCTTAATGATGATGGCTCTAGAAATGTAGTTGACTTTGACACTACAGAAAACAACCCTAATACTAATTTTAATATCTGGAACATAGATTTGAGTTATCGGTGGCGTTTTGCTCCAGGTAGTGAAGCGACATTATTATACCGAAATCAAATATTTAATTTTGACGAATTTTCAGACTTAGGGTACGTGGATAGTTTAGACAATTTATTTTCACAACCCGTACAACATACCTTGTCGCTTAGAATAACGTATTTTATTGATTACAATAACTTAAACGCTCTATTTAAAAAAGATTCCTAACGCTACGCTTGTTTTGCATTACCATCTTTAATTGTTAATTTCGTTGTGTTCAAAATAAATAATGAACATTTCATAGTCTATGAAAAAAATCAAATCAATCTTATTTACAGTAACAATATCATTTCTAATTCTTTCCTGTTCAACCTACACTATACCAACAGAAAGCTTTCGCAAACAAATGGTTAAAGCAAATTCTGGAAACACTAAAGAGGTGGAAATAAATAATCCTCTAACCTATAGCAACATAACTTATTCATCAAACAATATCAAAAAACTAGAAGTGTTAGACAAAGATGGACGTAAATCGTATTTAGAAAATTCACCTTCAATTGAAATGCGTGTAACCCATAAAAATGGAAAAAAATATACGCTTTACTTTGATACTGTGATTCTAGAAAATGATACACTTAAAGGAGGTCGATCGAGATTTGTTCAAGGATTAACAAGAGCGATCCCAATGGACAGTATTGTAAAAATCCAAGTCCAAGACGGAGGGAAGAAATTTAATTACAACAACTAAACCAGAATAAAATACTGCGTGCAAAATTGTGCAAGCTATTGCTTGGTCATTGATTTTTTAAAAAATCAATTGAAATTTTTATACAGTATGTTTTAATATTAATATTTTGTATCGAGATAAACAATTCCTCAAAAGCAAGATAAGTTCAAGATAGCCTATGATTATAGTAGATAACATCCATAAATTTTACGGTGACTTACACGTTTTAAAAGGGGTAAATCTTGAAATAAAAAGCGGTGAGATTGTATCCATTGTTGGGGCTTCTGGCGCCGGTAAAACTACACTACTGCAAATTTTAGGCACACTAGACAGCTTTCCTGATGGCGGTAATCTTACTATTAACAATACTTCATTAGCTGCACTCAATAATAAAGAACTGGCACGTTTCCGAAATGAAAATTTAGGATTTATTTTTCAGTTTCATCAGTTGCTACCAGAGTTTACAGCTCTAGAAAATGTATGTATCCCTGCTTTTATCAAGAAGACCCCTAAACCAGAAGCAGAGAAAAGAGCAAAAGAGTTACTGGCGTTTTTAGGTTTATCGCACAGAGAAAATCATAAACCCAATGAAATGTCTGGAGGAGAACAACAGCGTGTGGCCGTGGCAAGAGCATTAATTAACAATCCTTCTATCATCCTAGCAGATGAGCCTAGCGGAAACCTTGACAGCGAGAGTGCAGAAAACCTGCATAATTTATTTTTCAAGTTGCGAGATGAGTTTGGGCAAACCTTTGTCATTGTAACACATAACGAAGAACTTGCAAATATGGCAGATCGTAAGTTAGTGATGCAAGATGGCAGAATAATGGCATAGATGAAACGCGCCTTACTCAAAGAATACCTAGACGAAAAAGCAGAATTTTATAATCAATTTCGGTTTATAGAAACAGACCCTATACAGATTCCACATCTATTTTCTACAAAAGAAGATATAGAGATTATTGGTTTTTTAATAGCCACGATCGCTTGGGGTAATCGCAAAAGCATTATTACAAACGGCCATAAGTTGTGCGCTATAATGGGGAATTCTCCGTATGATTTTGTGATGAATTACACTAAAAAAGATGCCGCAAATTTATCTTTTGTACACCGTACGTTTAACGCTGGCGATTTACACTATTTCTTTCTAGCCTTACAACATATCTACTCAGAACATCAAGGACTCGAGGCGGTGTTTAGTAAACATACTTCGGAAACATCAACTCAACCAGCTATTTCAGCATTTAAAAAACTATTTTTCTCCTTACCGCATCAAACAAGAACAGAGAAACACGTGAGTGATCCTTTAAAGAATTCTGCCGCAAAACGAATAAACATGTATTTACGGTGGATGATACGCAATGACCAGAATGGAGTGGACTTTGGTATTTGGAAATCCATTGCACCTGCTACCCTATCTTGCCCATTAGACGTGCATAGTGGCAGGATTGCAAGAGAGTTAAAGCTCCTAAAACGAAAACAAAATGACGGAAAAGCCTTATTGGAGCTTGACACTGCACTGAGAAAATTAGACCCAATAGACCCTGTCAAATATGATTTTGCGCTGTTTGGTTTAGGTGCTTTTGAGTCATTTTAATCAATAAAAACAAAAAAAAATCCATAAGGAGATTTTTTTGTGACCTCGAAGAGACAGAGTTCAAACTTTTTGAAGGAAGATATTGGGTTAATTACCTCAGGTTCAAAACAATTAAGGATATGATTTTATAATCCTCCCTTTCAATACTGGTGACGCTATTTAGAAATTTTATTACTATATCGCTACCCCCATTTGATGGTGTAAATCATTTTTAAAATGTCAAACATATTTTTAAAAGATTAGATGACTATTGTTCGGGTTTTAACAAAACAAACTATTATTTTAAACAATTGCCTGATAGTCATTTAATTTATTATACACTAAATCCAAATCCTTATTTGTGTACGCTCTCGCGTAATGAATGTAACGCTGAAAAGAACTTGCTCCCATACTATGGCCACTAACAACTCTTACTAAGTGCTCTGGCATACCTAATATCAACATGGTTGTTATAGCAGTTCTTCTCATCATATGAGAACTCATTTTATCGCAAAATCGCACTTGATTATCCCTTGCTAAAGGTTTTTTTAATTTGCCATAAACTTCTCTACGGGTATCTATAGGCTCAGTAAAACCAGCTTTCTCCCCTATTCGCTTAAGCACGTCATTAAAATGAGACAATGAATTTAGTGGGAATAAAGGTGTTTTATGTCTAGGTTTTTTAAATTCTAAGAAAATGTCCCCTGCATAATCTGGTAATTTCATCATGCTAAAAGATTTTGTTTTCTTAGATCGTATTTTTAAATACCATTGATCATTAGATTGCTCAAAA
>JALZVC010000273.1 GCA_023301205.1 Flavobacteriaceae bacterium | reverse complement strand
AAAAACAAAGCGATCAAAAGAACCTGAGTGATTATTAATTTTTGCAAAGCAAACAATTAATAATTGTATTGAAGGTGTATTTTTGCAGCTTGAAACCTACCACACAAAAATCTCAAATAGAATTTATTGCAATGATGGCAGCATTAATGTCTGTCACTGCCTTATCCATTGACGCATTGTTACCTGCATTGGGCATTATAGGCGAGGCAATTGGCACCATTACATCTGCAGACAATCAACTGCTAGTCACTATGATTTTTGTTGGTCTAGGTATTGGCCCATTACTTTTTGGTCCTTTATCTGACGCCACTGGCAGGAAACCATCTGTATATCTTGGTTTTACTATATTTATAATCGCGAGCGTTATCTGTGTAAATGCAGACAGTTTACAGGTAATGATCATAGGTCGTATTTTGCAAGGAGTAGGTCTTTCTGCTCCGCGCACCATTAGCATTGCTATTATTAGAGATTTATTTGATGGCGATTATATGGCGCGTATTATGTCTTTTGTCACCGTAGTTTTTATAATGATCCCAATTGTTGCTCCGGCAATGGGTAAATTTATTTTAAACCATTACAACTGGCAAGGAATCTTCTATGTCCAGGTGTTTATTAGTATTCTAGTCTCGATTTGGTTCTGGCTTCGCCAAAAAGAAACGCTTAATCCATCACATAAAATCCCTTTTACTTGGCATCGCATTGTAAATGGATTTAAAGAAACCGTGCGTCATAAAGAAACAATGGGATACACCTTTATATCCGGGTTTGTTGTGGGGTCGTTTTTAGTTTACCTAAGTGCTTCTCAGCAAATTTTTGAAGTGCAATACGATTTGGCTGAGCAGTTCCCCTATATTTTTGCAGGCTTAGCAATATCTATTGGTAGCGCTATTTTCCTAAACGGAACATTTGTTATGCGTTATGGGATGCAAAATATGGTTACCTATTCCTTGTATGGTTTCTTTGCTGTTTCCTTATTATATGTGATCTTGTTTGCTAACAATCCCAACCCTCCTATCACTATATTAATTTCCTTTTTTGCAGTACAATTTTTCTGTATCGGTTTTCTCTTCGGAAACGTTAAAGCTTTGGCAATGCAGCCCGTGGGTCATATTGCAGGAATAGCTGCTGCAGTTACTGGGTTTATCTCTACGTTAATGGCTGTGCCCATAAGCACCATCATTGGTAGGTATGTTGCACATAGTACCTTACCTTTATTTATTGGATTTTCTATTTGCTCTTTTATTTCTATTGGTATTTTATTTTATATCAAAAAATCAACTAAGATTGTGGCTAACTAAAAAAGCACCGCTTTCGCGATGCTTTTGGTTTTTTATGTAAGGCTATAAAATCTGGATGCTCTGTAGTAGTTCGCACCAAATAGATCATCTTTTATTACGTCTATTGTAGTTTTTATCACCCTTCGTTTTAGGCTTCTTATATTTTGCTTTTATAATATACTGGTAAGATCCTCCTTTATTTACTTTAGAGTTTTTCTCACTCTTCTCGTGGAAGCTTGGTCCAGGAACGTGAATATCACTTGTCTTGTGTGGATTATTTGGCTCAAGAATTTGAGGCATTTCTTCCGGCAATAGCTTTGTTGACGTTTCAACTTCTTCTGGAACAAGTAGTAATGGAATTTTATAATCCATTAGCTCCTCAATATCTAATTTTGCTTGTGCTTCTTTTTCTGTAGAGAATAAAATGGAATTACCTTGCGCCTCTGCTCTACCCGTTCTTCCTATGCGGTGCATATAATTCTCTGCATATCTTGGCACATCCATATTCACTACGTGCGTAATACGGTCTAAATCAAGACCACGAGACATTACATCTGTAGAGATTAGAATTCTGTTCTCTCCATTGTTAAAATTCTCAATAGAACGTAAACGATAATTCTGGGTCTTATTACTATGGATTACAGAAGACTGATTTGGATAAAAATCATCCACAACTTGAAACAGCGTATCCGCTTGCCTTTTGTTAGGCACAAAAACGAGAACTTTAGTAAAAATTGCTTCCTCTTTTAAAAGATGATTGAGCAGATTAGCTTTTGTATAGAAGTTGGTGACTTCATACGATTCTTGTTCTATATTATCTAGTGGCGTACCACTAACTGCCACAGATATTTTTACCGGACTCTTAAAAAAGTCATCAATAAGCACTTCTACATCGTCCGTCATCGTTGCAGAGAACAAAATGTTCTGTCTTTTATCTGGAAGCAACTCAAAGATATTTGTAATCTGAAATCTAAAACCTAAATCCAGCATAACATCTACTTCATCGATGATAAGCTTTTTAATATTTTTTAAACTTACCGCTCTGCTTAAAGCTAGATCATATAAGCGTCCAGGTGTAGCTACTACAATATCGCAGCCTTGAGCCACTGCTTCTTTGTGCGTGTTGATATTTACGCCACCATACACCCCTGTTACTCTTACAGATAGATATTTCCCCAGTTTTTCTATTTCTTCTACTACCTGCACTACAAGCTCTCTGGTAGGCACTAGAACTAATACCCTAGGATTTATTTCTCTTGAGTATTTTAAATTCTCTAAAACAGGCAGCATATAGGCAAACGTTTTACCGGTACCTGTTTGTGCTATACCTACCATATCCTTACCTGCTTTTATCGTAGCAAAGGATTGTTCTTGTATAGGCGTAGGTGTAGTGATACCTAAATCATCAATCCCATACTGGAGTTGTTTACCTAGTTTTAAATCTGAAAAAGTGGACATGCCTTTAAAATTTCAGCAAAGGTACGAGAACTATTATTGTTAAGAAGAACCTTGCTCTATTAAGAACTATATAAAGCATTATGTTTAGATTAAAAAACCAAATAAAAAAATATTGTTATTATCGCTGTGCTATTCTTTTCATTCTAGCACATTTCGGCACAAATTAAAGAAATAAAAATTGAAGAATAACGCGTAAAAAATCGCAATATGCTTTTTGGTGTTAACGAAAATTTACAATATTTAGATGTAACGTTAACCAATGAAGATTCTGGCTTTAGACAAAATACACGTAAACCAAGAGTAGTAAGAATTCCTGCTACTTCTACAGTTAACCTAATGATAATTATGGTAATAAGGGAGAAGAACCTAATTATACGTATGATTTAATTGTAAGTGATAGCCTTAATAGAAGAGTACTACGCAAATAAGCAATACCAGTTAAAATAGACACTAAAAGTCCTATCATTTTTTATGTTACGGCAACGTGCTCAACCTGTGATTCTTTGGTTTCTGCATTAGACAAAAGTCTTTATAAATACAGCATAACTCGATTTGCAGACAATCCAAAGATTAAAGGTCAAATAAAAGCGGTTATACCAGAATTAGACACAGTAAGTAATGCCATTGTAAATTTAAAAGGAAAAATAGCTGTTGATATAGAAACTTTAGTAGAGTTGTTAAGTAAGCCTTAAGTATGTCAAAATTATAAAAAAAGCCTTAGACATTTTAATCCTAAAATGTCTAAGGCTTTTTTTACTTGATACTAGTACTGCTTGCTCACTGTGAGACTGCTACTGAGCACTAAATCTGCCTAATCTTCTTCTATTGGAGGATGTCCGTGTATTTCTTCGAACATACTATCAAAGTTTTCTCTAATAAACGAGCGTAATTTTAAGCGATAGTCATTTTTTAACCACGCTATGAAATTATAGGTGCTTTTACTTATGCACTTTGAGTAACGTTCTATCCTGAAATCTATGTCATCCCCTAGCATTTTTGCTAATCCAAGCGCATCAAAAACATCTTCACTATTCTCAATACAGATAGTTGCGTGTTGATGGATGGATCTTTCTAGAATTACCTTTGAAGTTTCACCATCTTTTACAGATGCTACGTATGCTTTTTTAATATCAAATGATACATCTTCTGTTTTTGCAAACTCAGCGCGTAACTCATCTGGCATCTCATACCTAAAATAGCTTTCTATTTCATTATCATCTAGTAAGTTTTCTAGATAGTAATTAGGTGATCTAAAAATAGCTTGCCAATCTAAATCTGCTCCCCAAGGTCCAAAACGATGAAAATTATTCCCTAAATCAATTACATCAAATGTGTTTTTGCTATTTAATATACGTGAACCACGACCTATCATTTGATAATATAAGGTCAAGGATTTTGTAGCACGATTTAATATGATAGAGCCTACAGTAGGTTCGTCAAATCCAGTAGTTAAGATACTTACTGATGATAAAATTGCGTCTGGTGTTTCTTTAAACCATTTTAATATGCTTTTTCGTTGTTTTTTTGTCGCCGTATTATCCAAGTGCATTATTGGATAACCTGCGTGTTTAAAAGCATCATACACATACAGTGATGTATTGATACCATTATTAAAGATTAACGTTTTCTTCCCTTTACTACGCTCCTCATAGGCTTGCATCAACTTGCTAAGCATATCACTAGTGGTATATAAATCTTCTGAAGATTTTACCGTGTAATCGCCATTTGCCCCTACTTCTAGAGAGGTAAGACCTACGTTATACGAATAGGTTTGTGCTCGGGCTAGAAATTCATTCTCTATTAAAGACTCTATTGTTTCTCCTACAATGAGCTCATCATAGTTATCATTCATTGGGAGCTTGATATTTGAGCTCAATGGCGTTGCTGTAACGCCCAGAATAAAGGACTTTTCGAAGAATTTAAATAATTTAGTAAATGAGTTGTAATGGGCTTCATCAATAATAACAAGACCAACATCAGAAATGTCTAACTGCTCATCGTGCAATCTATTATTTAATGTCTCTACCATTGCCACAAAACAACTGAATTCAGATTGGTCATCTAGATTTGCTGTACTATTCACTACTTTGTTAGGAACACCAAACTCTGTTAACATCCCTGAGGTTTGCTTACAAAGCTCTATACGGTGTGTCATAACAAGAACTTTCTTATTGTGATTCTTTAAGTACTGTCTAACGATTTCAGAAAATATAACCGTCTTCCCCCCACCTGTAGGAAGTTGATACAATAAATGATAATCCTCTCGCTCATTATCAAACAGTGAGAAAATCTTGTTTATAGCACCTTTTTGGTAACTATAGAGTTCCTTGTCACTACGTTTGTCTAATATTGAATTATCTACTTTAATCATGCACGGGGTCTATATAAAATAAGGCTGCAAATATACAACGAATTGAAGGTGAAATTGAATTAGAAATTGAATTTTTTACTACAAAAATATAACAAAAATAAGACTGTGTTATTGTTTAATTAACAGGGCTTTAACTCACAAATACTACATTTTACAATTACTCCCTTTTTTATTGCCAAAATAGTAGCTTACGTTATTAAGTAGAATGCAGCAAGCTCAAGTTGATTTTAATATCTTTGTCTAAACGATTTTTAGGCTTGATAGAAAAAGAACATTTTCATTTTAAAATTTACAAACCTTATGGTTATGTAAGTCAGTTTATGACAAACGATCGTAAGGCTAGAAACAAAAAATTTCTGGGATTGCTTGGTGATTTCCCAGAAGGGATAATGGCAATAGGAAGACTGGATGAAACTAGTGAAGGGCTTTTATTATTGACTACAGACGGTTCATATAGCTACTCCGTAAATAATAACGGAATAGAAAAAGAATACTACGCACAAGTAGATGGTCTTATTTCAGAAAAAGAAATAGCGCTATTAGAAAACGGCTTAGTGATTAGTATTAATGGTGCTTTATATCAAACCAAAAAATGTAAGGCGCGGGTTATTGACACACCACTTCTGCCTGCAACCAAACAAAGAATACGTGACGATCGCCACGGCCCTACTTCTTGGGTTTCTATTACCGTAACTGAAGGGAAATTTAGACAAATTAGAAAAATGACTGCTGCGGTTGGCTTTCCTACACTTAGATTAGCGCGAGTTCGCATTGGTACATTTAAAATTGAAAAGATGAACCCTGGAGATTTTTTAGCGATTACTCCATAAAAAAACCTCGAGCATATACTCGAGGTTTTTAAATTACTGCCTACCAGCAGTCAGATTCGAAGAAAAAATAATTTTTATTTTGTTGGCTCTAGAATCATTTTAATTCTTTCGCTTAAATCTTCTAAGTGAATCTTACTCATTGTATCACTGTTTCTTCTAGCTGCAGCAGTCGTACTTGTTTGCAAGCGCTTTAATTCTGCTCTCGCAATTGAACGGATATCACTTTGATTTACATTTACTCGTGTACCGCTAAAAAATCTTCCTCCTCCTTGATTTTCTGTCATTAAGAATTCTAATCGATCAACATAGGCACGCTGTAAATTTCTTCTATAGGTATCAATGCTATTTCCACTTGACAACTCCGTAAAAATACCATTACGTAAATCATCCATCATACTCAACAATGAATAACTTTGTCCACCTTGTACCGCTTCATTTTCAATCATACGCGCCATTCTACCAAAATCTAAAACACTGTTCAATGTTCTAACTTGTGAAGCTCTTAGATTGTCAACGCTTCCTGCAAATTGGATTTTATTGAAAATATTCTGATCTAATAACCATCTTGGCGTAACAAATAGTTGCTCATTAAGGAACATTAAACTCTCACGTTGTTTAGATCTAGCTACTGGGGTATACACTGCTCCGTCTTGATCATACGTTTTGTAATACTCGTATACACCACCAACGTTAGCCGCTACGTGCCCCATATATCTATTAAACTGACCAACAACTTGGCCATACATAGTGCCTAAATCATCATAGCTTTTACCATCTTCTGCAGTATATTCTATAAGTTTAGGAACAATACGTTTTAGATTCATAATACCGTATCTACTTGCCTTTACTGCGTCATCACCTAAATCTTCTGTTTGAGAACTTGGATCAATCACACCACGCTGTTGACTACCAAAACGATACATAGGATCACCCGCATGTTCTAATATCCACTGGTCTAAGATTGGTTTTTCTTCTTCTGCAGTTTTATCAAAAATCTGTCTATATCCCCAGCTTATCGAATATTTATCATACACACCAATGTTAGGCATTAAAGCAACATCTCCATCTCCAGGCTGCGCTACATAATTAAAACGTGCATAGTCCATAATAGATGGAGCCGTACCAAATTCTTTAGTAAACTCTGGGTCACGTAAAGAATCTACTGGAAAAGCTACAGAACTTCCCATATTGTGTGGTAACCCTAAGGTATGTCCTACTTCGTGAGAAGATACAAAACGTATTAGTCGTCCCATAATCTCATCTTTAAATTGAACACCTCTTGCTTCTGGATTAATAGCAGCTGTTTGCACAAAATACCAGTTACGCAATAAAGTCATTACATTGTGATACCAATTGATATCAGACTCTAAAATCTCTCCTGTTCTTGGATCACTTACGTGCGGTCCATTTGCATTAGGAATAGGTGACGCTAAGTAACGTACCACAGAATAACGAGCATCTTCTGGTGACCACTCTGGGTCTTCCTCAACAGTAGGTGGATCTTTAGCAATTATTGCATTTTTAAATCCTGCCGCTTCAAAAGCAACTTGCCAATCATTAATACCTTGCTTGATATACTTTCTCCATTTTACAGGAGTGGCTCTATCTATATAATAAACAATTTGTTTTTTAGGTTCTACAAGTTCACCTCTCATATAAGCAGCACGATCTTCTGGCTTTACCTCTAATCTCCATCTATCTAAATAACGTACTGTTTTACTTTCTTGATTATCAAGACCATAATCTACTTGACCTCTGCTAAACCACCCTACACGTTCATCAAAATAACGACGTTTCATAGGTGTTTCTGGGAGTAATATCATCGAGGTACTCATCTCTAGAGTGATAGAAGCAATACTCCCATTACTTGGTGGACTTTTAGCATTATATGTTTTTACGTGTCTCGATTCAATGTTTGTAGGATAACTTTTAATGCTATCTATGTAAGAACGTTTCTTGTCTAAATTAGATACTCTATATTGAGTTCTAAAAAATTCTGGCATCCCCAACGCTTTTACATCAGTTGCAAAAAGATCGTTTACTTTGATTACAGTAGATGTAGAATCTTTACTAATAGTAGCTACATCAAATGCATAAAGAATAGGTTCAAAATTTGAGTTGTTTACGGCCTCATGAATAGGCAATGAGTCTGCAGCAAAAACTTGATGCGAAATAACGCGAAGTAACACTTGGTCATCTCTCTTATCCCAACGTAAAACTTGTGTATTTGCTTTACCTCCACCAAAACCTAAATTAGAGGCAGTTTTAGCGATTCGAGATACCATAAGCATCTCTTTATTAAATAAGGTATCTGGGATTTCATAATAGTAATCTTTCTTTACTTTATGGACAGTAAATAAACCAGAGTCTGAGACTGCATCTTTTGTAATTATCTCTTTGTAAGATTTCATTGCATCTTTATCCTTTTTCTTAGGAGTTTCGGTAGATGCACTCTTACCTTTTTTAATTCCCTTTTGTGAGGAGCACGCCGTGATCATAAAGAAAACTGCGAACACAGAGAGTAATTTGTACTTCATATTTATTTTGTTTTAAATGACTCGTCGAAATTAAGTAAATAAAAGCTGTTTAAAATTTCTGAAATGTTAAAACATCTATAAAAAATTGGAAGAGAAATATGCTTTTAAAAGAAGATTGACAAAAAATGGAGTAAATAACAACGATTACTCTAAAAAGCGAGTGTCTAAGAATATAAGACGTTTTTTTAACCAAGTATTCAAAAATAGTGCTTGCTCTTCACTGTGAGGTTGTTTCCATAGTATGGACTCACGTTCAAAAATATGCTCCTCATTAAACTTAACGATGTGTTTGTTTATTGATGTAAATAACGATTCATCACTAAAATGCGATTGTCGCAAGTTCTGCCATCTTTGTTTTACTCGGGTTCGGTATTCATTTGGGTTTTCATCCCAAAGTCTTGTAAATAAATTGTTAGTTAAAATATCTGTAGTGATATTCATCTCACGACCGTCAATTACTGTCCCTAAAACTCCATCAAGATCCCAAGGGACTATAAAATAAGGACTATTCGTATCATATTTAGCGATGTAATAATTTTTTCCGAGATTGTCGGTACCTCGCAAAAGATTGATAAAAAGGTAATAGTCAATTAAATTTTGTTCATTAAAATGGGTTTCATAATTCGCTGCAAACTCTTCTGGAGATGCATTTACCACAAATGCCGTTGTTTTCTGTATGTTTTCAAAGAAATATACATAATCAACTGCTTTAGGGTATTCTAGTCTAAAGCCCCCCCAGTGCGGCAAAGACGACTTGAATACTGGTGCTTCTTTAAACTCTGTCGCTCCTCTATATTGCGCAGCTTTATATAGTTCACCTCGCACAACTTCGAGTTTTTTCTTTTTTAACGCAAGCAGTTTTCTATCTACTTGGTCAATCATTAAGTATATACCTTGATATTCATTATTTAGAAAGACCTCTACAAACTGTTCCCCTATCCCACTTTTTGCGGCTGGTTCTTGATCAGCATAAGAAAGTGTATTTATCTTACGCCATAATTTCTGAGAATAATTTGCCCGCATACGCAAAGGTTCATTATACATACCATCTAACACAAAATCATCATCGTTGCGTAAACCATTAATTTTCACATCTTTTGATTCTTTTGTAACTGCATTGTCCCAAAATTCTATGTCAAATGATTTCTTCGGAAACGTTAAAGATATATTACCTCGCTGCTCAATTCCGATAGTACTTACAAAGGTGGTGTCTTTATCGTAATAACGAAATTCTGCTGCTTTTTTAGATTCGTTTACTATTTCACCTTGGGTTGTAATATGTATAATAGGATAAGCTGTAAGATAAAGCTCATACGAAAGTTCGTTATGAAATAAGATATGGGTGTCCTTTTCAGAAAATGAGGTAGTATTTCTATCTAGGGTAAAAGTGTCACCAAAGTTTATGGCAGACCAATCTCCACTCTTTAAAATTTCTGAAGTATTCCAGACAATTATGCTATTTGTAGTATCAACAACATAACTATTAGGTAAGGGTTGTTCTGATCGCGACTCTTGACTTAAGGCAGTTGTTAAGGTTAGAATTAAAAATATAAAAAGAGGTGTATATTTTATAGCTTGTAACAAGAGTGGTTGTTTTATTATTCTTTGATGACGATAAAGGTAGCCCTATAACCGGTAAGTAAGTTCCATTCTTTTGCAGAAATAAGTTTACCGGTATCATCATACACATGCAATTCGGCTGTGTTTGGTCCAGATTGACCTTGATTTAATGCTACAAATTCAACTTTATTTGGCCCTGGTTGCAATGGTAAATCAAATCCTTGAAAACTACCCTGAAGGCTAACACTTGCTCTAATAATATCTTCATTAACGAGCACCATAATGCGATCTCCATCTATGGCTTGATGATCTCTATATACTATGTTTACTAAAGCTCTTGACACCTTAACTTCTCCTAAATTTTGATCTCTAGCATACTCATCAGATGCTTTCTTTTCTTTCGTAAAATACTTTGGAGCCTTGTCTGTTTTGTAATCCAAAAGGCCATCACCTTTAGTTATGTCTAATGGTTTAGGATCTAAATCTCCTAAACTCTTCATACTATATTTAGGGTCTTTCTCTTCGGTTAATTTTGGGAGATTGATTTTAGGGAATGCCGATGATGTAGGCGGTGCCTTGGGGTTTGGCTTTGGTATTTCTGGATCTGCTTCAATTTTAAGTACTCGGTTAGGTCGCTCTAATTGTGCGAACATTGTAGTTGAAAAAATTAAAAGAAAAAAAAATAATAAAGTTCTCATTATATATTGTGTTTAATTATTGATTGCAAATATTGAACCAAAATTATAGCATCACCTTAATGACAGTAAAATATCAATAACATTTCAAAAATACGGTTATAAATAAATTGAAATAACAAAAATATGTTAATAAATTTGGAATTGTCGATTCTACGACTTATAATGACATCAGTTAAACATAAAAATACCCCATGAGACAACTAAAAATTACGAAGCAGGTAACCAATAGAGAAACGAAATCCCTAAACAGTTACCTACAGGATGTCAGTAAAATTGATATGATTACTGCAGAAGAAGAGGTTGAATTAGCGCAACGTATTCGTGAAGGAGATAAAAGAGCTCTAGATAAATTGACAAGAGCGAACTTACGTTTTGTTATTTCTGTAGCAAAGCAATACCAAAATCAAGGGTTAAGTCTTCCAGACTTAATTAATGAAGGTAACGTAGGTCTTGTAAAAGCAGCAAAGCGTTTTGATGAAACTAGAGGTTTTAAATTTATCTCTTATGCAGTATGGTGGATTAGACAATCAATTTTGCAAGCTATTGCAGAGCAATCTAGAATTGTTAGATTACCACTTAACAAGATTGGTGATATAAATAAGGTAAAGAAAGCGAGTATTCATTTACAACAAGTTTATGAGCGCGTGCCTACTGCACAAGAAATTGCAAATGAATTAGACATCACGGTATCTAGTGTAAAGTCTTCTATGAAAAACAGTAATCGTAGTATTTCTATGGATGCTCCTTTTCAAGAAGGTGAGAACGACAATAATTTATATGATGTAATTAGTTCTGGTGAATCTCCTAATCCTGATAGTGGATTAATGCAAGAGTCTTTAAAGACAGAAATTGACAGAGCACTTGATACACTTTCTCAAAGAGAAGCAGATGTTGTAAAACTTAATTTTGGTCTTTCTGGAAACCCAGTGATGACCCTACAAGAAATAGGTGATACATTTGACTTGTCTAGAGAGCGCGTTAGACAAATACGTGAAAAAGCAATTAGAAGATTGCGTCACGAGTCTAAAAGCCATATACTTATGAAGTATTTAGGATAACAACACTATTGTTAAAACACAAAAACGGAAGCAAGAAATTGCTTCCGTTTTTTTATGACGTATTTTAAAAAGCATTTCTATTTAGTAGGCGGTGCAGTAGGTCTCACTTCTATCTTGCTCGGTAAGGTTCTTGGATTCATTTGCAATAAATATAACACCAATTTACCAATGTCTTCACTTTGTATTTTCCAAGCATCTTTGTCATTGGGTTCATTACCATTAAAATTAGTAGATACACTTCCGGGCATTATGGTGCTTACTTTTATCCCACTTTGCCTTACATCTAGCATCGCAGCTTGGGTAAATCCAGTAACACCAAATTTACTCGCATTATACGCCGTACCACCTGCAAAGAAATTGGCTCCGGCAAGACTTGAAATAGAAATATAATAGCCTTGGCTCTTCTTTAAAGCCTCTAATACTGCTTTAAAACTATAAAAAGCACCGGTAAGATTCGTATCAATTACTTCATTCCATTGTTCTATGGTAATATCTGCTATATTACCAAAATGTCCTAATCCTGCGTTCGCAACCATAACATCAATGGTACCAAAAGTCTTTATAGTAGTTGCGATGGCAGCTGCTTGCTCTTCATAATTCCGTACATCTGTAGCAACGCCCATTGCTTTGCCTTCACCCAAGCTAGCTTTATTTAATTTTTCTGCGGCTGCTTCTGCGCTTTCTTTATTGCGGCTTGTCACGACGACGTTCATTCCATTAGCGAGTAACGTATGCGCAATACCATACCCTATACCTTTTGACCCTCCTGTAATAAACGCTGTTTTTCCGAGTATACTTTCCATATTTTTTTTTATAAAGTTACAAAGTACAGAGCAGTTCTTTTACCAAGATTTCATTAATTTTATCTTATGAAAATTCTTCTTGTTTCCCTCTTGTTTTTAATACCATTTAAACCATTTATTTCCAGCGAATTAACTGATATGGCTTGTTACGGATCTGAGTTCGATTATGAAATACGCTACGCTACAGCAGATAACTTTATAGGCGAAACACTCTATGATTGCTCAAAATGCCTTTTACAACCAGATGTAGCAATATCTGTATGGGAAGCAAACCAATATTTTTGTGAGTTAGGGTATAAGATTAAATTTTACGATTGTTACCGTCCTTTATCAGTTCAAAAATTTATGTGGTCAAAGGTGCCACGGCCTACGTATGTAGCTAATCCTTATGGAAAAGGGAGTATACACAATCGCGCCGCCGCTGTAGACATTACACTAGTTACCTTAGATGGTTGTTACGTAGAAATGGGAAGTGATTATGACTTTTTTGGGCGTGCCTCTCATATTGACAACTATAACTTTTCTTCGGAAATATTAAATAACCGAAAAATTCTTATTGACGGAATGCGGAATCACGGATTTCAAACCGTGCGAACAGAATGGTGGCATTATAGTTTCAGAAAAAACTATAGTTTCCCCATTTTAGACGATAAACTTCCTTGTGAATAAACAGGAAACTACAATAGCAACACGGCTATTGTAGTTTCTTATTTTCCTTTGTGCTCAAATTTAATTATAGCTTATTTCCGTAGATATCTAACTCAATCACATTTTTACCTAGCTTTTTCACCTCTTTTAACTGTGAACCCTTATCTCCTACTACAAGATAAACCATATCTTTTTCATCGATATGCTTTGCAATCATTGCTTTAAAGTCTGTCAATTGCATACTATTAAGTAATTCTTGATCTTGGTCTACATAATCCATTGACCTACCATATTTACTAATGCGGTTAAGCATACCCAACTTGGCACGAAAAGACTCAAAAGCTCTTGTATTTGCTTTGACTACTTTGTTTTTAGTGAGCTCCACATCTTCTTCTGTAAATCCAGTGCCATAGGCTTTTACCATATCTTCAATGATTTCTAGAGAAGGTAAAGTCGCGTTTGCTCGAACACTCGAGCTAATGGTAAAAGCAGCTTTTTCTGCGCGTTCTGGTATTCTGGAAGTAGCACCATACGTATATCCTTTACCTATTCTCAACGTCTGGAATAATCTACCACTAGAACCACCCCCTAATATTTCATTTGCATAATCAAGTTTCATTGCGTCTGGGTCATTCGCATTTACAGCCAATTTACCTATGTATAAAACAGACTGCTTAGAACCAGGCACATCAATGAAGTATAGATTTCCTGCTTTGTCTTGTACCGGTAACTCTTGGTCTTTTAATACAATCGCTTCACCATTCCATTTTTCTGAAATTTGCTGCAAAGCATTTTTTATGGCTGTTTCATTTACATTTCCTACTACATGGAAGTTAGCTCCCTTGGGCGATAGGTTTTTATAAAAAGCTTTAACATCATTTAAGGTAATGTCTTTTATAGTCTCTATAGTTCCATTTGTTGGCACTCCATAGCTATGTTCACTTCCGTAAATAAGTTTATTAAAGTTGATTGCTGCGATCGCCGTTGGATTTGCTTCTCTTCCTTTTAAAGAAGTCTCTAGTTCCTTTTTAAGACGGTTAAATTCTGTTTCGTCCCAGCGTGGCTCTAAAAGCATTTCTTCTACATAGGCTATCGTTTTATCAAAATTCCTTGATAAGCTACTTCCACTAATAACAATATCTTCAGACCCCGAACCAATAAAAATGCTTGACCCTAATAGGCCTACTGCCTCCTCTAGTTCTGCTGCTGTTTTAGAAGCGGTACCTTCATTCATTAAGTCTGCCATTAATGAAGCAACACCTGCTTTTCCCTCAGGATCTAGTTTGTGACCACCCGGAATTATAATATTGAAATTAACTAAAGGTAATTCGTTACTTTCTATGCCGTATAGTCCCAAACCATTTGCCATCTTTCCTGTCCATACAGTTGGCATCTCTAATAAAGGTGCGCTGCCAAAATTTGGTTCAGAACGATCGTGATTAGATGCTGTCTTCTCGTATACTGCTTCTTCTCCTTGGCTCACTTCTTCACTTGCTGCCATCTCTCCTACCTCCTCAATCCATACGCTTGCTTCTTCTGCTCCTGTAACTGCAAGGTCAGCACCGTTTTTAGGTACCACACTCGTCATTATATAATTTTTCCCCTTCACATAGGTATTGTAAACGCCCATCACCTCGTTACGAGTCATATTTTTAATTAGCTCCGTGTCTTTAATAGTTTGCGCTGGGTCTCCTGCAAATTCGTTGTCTCTAACGAGTTGGGTCGCTTTGTCTAAAACAGTTGCAATTCCGGAATACGATCGCGTTTCTAATGCTGCTTTTATACGTTCTAGTTCGTTATCAGTAAAACCATCTTTTTCAAATTTAGCCAACCCTTCTTCTATACTTGCTTTTACATCGTCTAAATCAATACCTTCATTTGCTCGTACTCGTATAATAAATTCTCCAGCCAATTCACTACTATTTTGAAACGATCCCACATTAGGAGCTAATTTCTTTTCTTCAACGATAGTTTTATAAAGGGCAGATTTTTTACTTCCACTTAGCAACTGACCTAAAACCTGTAAGGCATAGCTATCTTTATTATAATTCTCTACCGTTGGAAAGACCATTCTTAATTCTGGTAGCTTCGCAAAGTTATCTTTAAAGTATAATGATTTTGTTTCCTGTAATGCAACTGGCATAGGCGCTAAAGGAGTTACTTCTGGCCCGCTTGGTATTTCACCAAACCACTTTTTCACTAGTTTTTTCGTCGCTGCGATATCAATATCACCAGCAATCACAAGAGAAGCATTTGCGGCTCCGTAATACTGCTCATAAAATTCCTTAACATCATCGAGCGTTGCAGCCTGTAAATCTGGTAAAGCTCCAATTACTGTCCAACTATATGGATGTCCTGCTGGGTAAAGATTCTTTCTAATAATCTCATCTGTATATCCATAAGGTGCATTATCAACACGTTGACGTTTTTCATTCTTTACTACTTGCTTTTCACGCTCAAGAGCTGCTGTTGTTACTGTATTAATCATATAACCAAAACGGTCACTGTCAATCCATAATATTTTTTCAAAAGCATCCTTAGGCACCACCTCATAATATATGGTACCATCACTCCAAGTCCCCCCATTACGGCTACCTCCCCATTCAGGTATCATTTTACGATTGGCACCAACAGGCACATTTTCAGAATCATTAAATGCCATGTGTTCAAAGAAATGGGCAAATCCTGTCTTACCAGAAACTTCTCTATTAGAACCTACGTGCATCACCGTTGCAACAGCTACTATTGGATCACTTTTATCTACATGCAAAATGACATCTAAGCCATTATCAAGCGTAAATTTTTCATAATTAAGTGTAAATTTAGTGTCAGAATTTGATTCCGTTTTATTGTCAGAATCACAAGAAAAAACAGTTAGAACAGCTATTAAAGCTAGAAAAGAAATGGTTGTTTTCATTAGTATAATTTTATTAATAAGTTTTAAACAAGAAAGATACTCGCTTTTCAAGAAGTGATTATTAAAAAAATCATAAATATTGAAAATGCCAAATACGTGAGATGTATCTTTGTGAACAAATTATTCGTTATGCAAAAAGCAATTAAATCTTTTAAAATTGTCAGTGTTCTTGAAGCTACTTCTTTTCTAGTGTTATTAGGTATTGCAATGCCTTTAAAATATATTTGGGATATGCCGCAAATGGTAAAGATGGTTGGTATGGCGCACGGTATTTTATTTGTAGCTTACATACTAATGGCGATATACATTTCGACGCTATTAAAGTGGAATTTAAAAACACTCGCTATTGTGATTTTTTGTTCTGTACTTCCCTTTGGACCATTTTACGCAGATAAAAAATACTTACCATGAATCAAGATAAATGGTTATCATACAGCTCATTTTTAAGAGAGTATTTTATAGAATTAGGCATTGGTAATGCAACCGCTTCTTTATTAAACATAGTTATTAGTTTAATTATCGTGGCCTTAGTTGCTACAATAATTGATATTATTTTTAGGAAAGTAATCGTTCAAGCTTTTAAAGCATTTAGTGATAAGACTAAAAGTACATTTGATGATTTTCTAGTAGAAAGTAATTTTCCACGATACATTGCACACTTTATTCCTGTTCTAATTGTGTGGAATGTGATTCCTTATGTTTTTCAAGAATATCCTGATTTGATTTCTATTTTGCATAAGGTAGTCTTAATCTTCTTAGTTGTATTAAGTGTTCTCGTTTTTAGGAGCATTTTAAGAACTATAAAAAACTATGGTGAGACTAAAAGAAAGTATCAGGACAAACCCCTACAAAGTTATGTTCAGGTATTAATGATTTTTGCTTGGGGAACTTCTATATTTTTTATCGTAAATCTACTCACCAATTATGATATTAAAAGTATAGCCACCTTAGGAGCTGTTTCTGCTGCGATTTTGCTAATTTTCAAGGATACGATACTAGGGTTTGTAGCTAGTATTCAAGTATCTGTAAACGATATTGTGCGCATGGGTGATTGGATTACTTTTAGCAAGTATGGTGCAGATGGCTATGTTACGGAAATTAATCTAGCTACAGTTCGTGTTCAAAATTTTGACAATACGTTTACCACGGTCCCAACTTACAGTTTAATTGCAGACTCTTTCCAGAACTGGCGTGGTATGCAAGAAAGTAAAGGAAGACGTATTAAACGATCTATTTATATTAAACAAAACTCTATAAAGTTTATGGAGGAAGCCGATCTCAATGAGCTTAAAAATATTGAACTTATTGCGCCTTATATCAATCATAGAGAAAAAGAGGTATGTTCCTTTAATAGAAATATAGCCACAAATAAATCCTTGCTCATTAATGGTCGTAATCAAACTAACCTTGGCGTGTTTAGGGCGTATGCAGAGTCTTTCCTTTTAGAAAACGAATTGATCAACCCTGACTTATTTTTAATGGTACGTCACTTAGCCCCCACAGATAAAGGAATTCCTATTGAGATTTTTTGTTTTACCTACGACAAAAAATGGGAAAATCATGAGCGTATTCAAGCAGACATCTTTGATCACTTAATTGCGGCAGTACCTTACTTTGATTTAGAAATATTTGAAAGTCCTACTGGTGCAGACTTGTCTAATGCAATTGCAAACAACGTTAACCATAAATAATAAATAAGGCAATAA
>JALZVC010000272.1 GCA_023301205.1 Flavobacteriaceae bacterium | reverse complement strand
TGCTTTGTTGTATTATCTCTTACTCGCCTTGCCGGCGAAAATATTAAAATAGGAGGTTTAGCACTAAAAACATTAAAAAAGCTATAGGGCGAAAGGTTCACATTTCCGTCGCTATCAACGGTGCTTGCAAAACAAATAGGCCTAGGTGACACGGCTCCTAAGAGATACCCGTGCAACTGCGCTGTTTTTATGTCTTTAGGTGAAATACTAAGCATGATCACAAATGTAGGCAAAGGTGATGCTTTGTAAAAATCGAGTTACACAATAATATTAACAATTTTACTTTATATTTAAAACATATTTGCTGTAGTGATATATTATCCTTTCTCAGCGATAAAAAATAAAATATGCTTCAAAATTCTGCATTTGGTAGGTGGTTTTTAATCTCAGTTTCTTTGGTGATTATCTCACTTGTTTTCTGGAACACCTATTCATTTTTTAATAGCCTAAAGGAGAATGAACGTGTTAAGATGGAAATCTGGACGGAAGCACAGAAAGAGTTCGCCACACAGGACCTAAGCAGTAGTCAGCTTCTACTTGTGCAGACCATTATGGCATCAAATACGACTACGCCAATGATTAGTTTTAGTCATAACGATAATAGCTATAACAGTAGAAATCTAGATGAGGAAATTCTAGAAAACCCAGAAAAAAGGGATAGGCTTGTGGCTAGCTACACCTCTCAAAACACACCTATTACCTCAGAATATAAAGGAAAAAAACAAAACACCATATACTACGGAAACTCTCCTTTAATTAATAAACTCAAATACTATCCATTATTACTCATCTTAATCATCGCACTTTTTATAGCAGCGCTCTATTTCTTTTATCGCACCTCTAGATCAGCAGAAACAAACCGCTTATGGGCTGGTATGGCAAAAGAAACAGCGCATCAAATAGGAACACCTTTATCCTCTTTATTAGGATGGAGTGAAATATTAAAGTCTGAAAACGTAAACCCAGAATATCTAGACGAGATGAATAAAGACATCAAACGTTTAGAGATGATAGCAGATCGTTTTGGGAAAGTTGGCTCTGTTCCTGTGCTTCACGAACACGACATAGTAAAAGAAACAATAGAAGCTTATGAATACCTTAAATTAAGAACTTCTAAACTGGTAGATTTTAAAATTGATATACCAAGCGAAGCCATTATTGTAGCCCTCAACCCACAACTTTTCAGTTGGACCATCGAGAATCTTGTAAAAAACGGAATCGATGCCATGAAAGGAAAAGGCATCATCCATATCGGGATGTATCAAAAAGAAAATCACGTAATAATAAAAATAACAGACGCAGGAAAAGGCATCTCAAGAAAGGACTTTAAAAATGTCTTTAAACCGGGCTTTACTACTAAAAAACGTGGCTGGGGCTTAGGACTTTCATTAGCGAAACGAATCATTGAAGAATATCATAATGGCCGCATTAAAGTTTGTAACAGTGTTATAGGTGAAGGCACTACTATGGAGATTGTGATGAAGGTTACACAGTAAACAGAATTGATAGGCTAGTAGTCTTCTTATAAATGCACAATAAACTTTACACTTAAAAAAAATTGTTATTGTTATTGTTAATTAGTATTTAGCCTTTTCATTAAATCTATTTGGAATTTTGTTGCATCAAATGCTACTTCTAAACCTTTTAGATTAGACTCAGACAAATTGCTTCCAAACAAGTCATTCAAGTATACTACTTGCTGAGCGACTTGTTCGTTCTCTTTTTGAAAAATTTGATATTTTAAGAGTATTAAATTAGCCATAATAGTATCTGACAAATTCAAACTATTTTCTTTTAAAACCTCATCAATAGTGCTTTTTACCTTAGTATCGTTTTCAAGTAGTTCATCAAACAGATAAGCATTTGCTAAATCGGAATTATTCATACCTGAATAATCATTTTCAGCAGACATATCTTTTCTGTACGTCATTTTATTTCCATCAACAAAATACCATCTCGTATAGGAATCATTCTCCATTTTGATTTCCTTTTCAAATATTTTTTTCTTTACGCTCCAATTTGTGAATGCTACCAGAAGTTCAGTTCCGTCATCTTTTTTAATGATTGCCATTTTTAATATATAATTTCTCTTACCAGGCTTTTCAATTTCAATTTCCAAAGTATTGTCAACTGAGACATATTTTTTTATCGCTGTTATGATAGCAGAAACATCTTTTGAACTTACTTCGATAAATAAATTCTCTCTTAAAAATAAATCAATATATAAATAGTGAGTCAAATAAAAATCATCTGCTTGCAGATAATTTGATTCTATAAGATTGTCCGATTTAATATTGATTTTATCAGATTGAGCGAACCCAATACTCGTGAACAAGATTAACAACACAACTACAACTATTCTTTTATGCATGATTCTATGTTTTATAATATTTACTAGTCACTATTGACTCCCTTAAAAAGTAACCTCAACCTCCATCTCTTTGCCATCTCGTAAAAAAGTCACTACAGTAACATCGCCATTGTCAAAAGTAGCAAGTGCCTTCATATAGCCCATCATATCTATAGTAGCTTGGTCGCCTAATTTTATAACCGTATCTCCTTTTTGCATTCCTGCTTTTTGGGCGGGTTTTTCTTCACTCACGCCATCTATTCGCATTCCTTCTCCGCTGTATAAA